>CAZWTI010000252.1:0-5043 GCA_964637065.1 uncultured Puniceicoccaceae bacterium | reverse complement strand
GCGTGAGAGCATAGGAATCAACGGTTGAGAGCGGTCCTTATTGCCCCAATCCCACGCCCCGCCGTAGAACCAGATGACCAGTGGTAGCGGTTGGTCGGACTTGGGCCGATATACGTCCAGCAGCATCTTGCGGTCGCCATTAGTCGCGTAGACAATATCCCGTTCGATGATCGTGCCTTCGGGAAGACGATCGAGAATTTCCTGGGGATCGTCCTTGGCGACGACGGGCGACGCCAGCGCGGCGCACAAGCCAAAGGGGAGCAGCTTCTTCATCCGAGCACAACAATAGACACACGGGGCGGGGTCAAGTCCATGGCGCTAGACCAACCGCAGGCCCTGGATGCAGCTCGGCAGGGTCTTCTTGTGGTTGGAATTTATCAAGACCGACCTCGATTTCCTGACTAAACGCATTCATCAGCCCTCACGAACTCTTCACAGCGTTTGGAGTTTCACGGTCGCCATTTAGAGGGGCAGTGCTCCGTTGCTGTCTCCAAACTGGTGTACCGTCACCTTCATCTTTTGCGCCAAGGTGACCAGTAGGTTCGACATGGGCGTGGGGTTCGCAAGTTGCCTGTGACGACCAAGGTTGATGCCTGCGTTACGTCCGCCTGCAAGCACGATGGGGAGGTCGTGGTGCCAGTGTTTGTTGCCCTCGCTGATGCAACCTCCATAGACCAGCATCGAGTTGTCCAGCAAGGTGGATTCGCCTTCGCGGATCTCCTTCATTCGAGTTAGGAACCGACCGAACTCCTCGACGTAAAAGCGGTCGATCAAGCCGATCTTCCTGAGTTTCTCCGGGTCGTCCTTGTGATGGGAAATCTGGTGATGCGCTTCGGGAACGCCAATCTCAGGAAAGGACCGGTTGCTGCCGTCGTGGGAAAGCATGAAGGTGGCGATGCGGGTGCTGTCCGTCTGGAAGGCGAGAAGCATCAATTCGTACATGATCCGGATATGCTCGCGATAGGATTCCGGTATGCCCTTTTCGATGGAGACGTTCGGATCCACCTTGACCTGCCGTTCGGTCTTTTCAATGAGGCGTTCGACGTGGCGGATGGATTCAAAGTACTGGTCCATCTTGTCACGGTCCGCGGCCGTCAGGTTTCGACTGAGCGAGCGAGCTTCCTCCATGACGTAATCCAGGACGCTCTTTTGCAAAGCGCGCCGGGATTGCGCGTCACGGCCGTAGCCGGTAAGCATGCCATCCGAAAACAGGCGCTCGAAAACGGCCCTTGGATGACGTTCCGCTGGTTGGGGAAGGGTAGGGGTTTTCCATGACAGGTTGTACTGATAGGCGCAAGTGTAGCCGGAGTCGCAGGTGCCGGATGAACGGATGCCGTCCGTGGTCAGTTCCAGTGAAGGCAGACGCGTCCGGTGGCCGATGCGCATGGCCGCCAACTGGTCGATCGATACGCCGGCCCTGACGTCGCTGCCGCCCGTCTTCTTGACGCGTACGCCGGTGAGGTAGGTGGACGTGGCGCGGGAGTGAGAGCCGCCGCCGGCCGTTCCGGGCGTGGCCTTGTCATGTGCCAGGCCCGAAATGATCGTCATGTCCCTGCGGTGCTCAGTCAGCGGTTTCAACGTTGGCGAGGAGACGTATTTGTCCCTTTCGCCCCGGACTTTCCAATTCTCCACGTTCACGCCGTTCGGGAAGTAAATGAAGCCCAGACGGCGTGGGGCGATTAAGGGAACGGGTTTCGCCCAAGCGCGGAAGCCGGCAGATTCCAGCAACGGCAGGGCCAGCAGGGCTCCCGAGCCCCGCAGGATCGCTCGGCGACTATACTGTATGGGAGTCTTCATGGAATTTAACGATCATTCGGTTCGGCGCCGACCGCCGCTTCCTCGGTCCGCATCCGTTGAAAAGGGACGCTTTGGCAAACGTTCAGGATGAGATTCCGAAAGCGGTAATCGTTGGTTGCGCTTTTCGTCATGATGTTGCGAATCGCGAGTTTGTCTTTGTAATTCATTCCGCGCCCAAGCGCATAAGTCAACAGGCTCTTCGTCAAGTGTCCGACGAATTCGTCCTGCTTATCCTTCACCAGAATAGTCGTTAAGTCGGTCAAATTTCGGAACGCCTGACCAGTCACAAGTTTCCCGGATGCGTCAATCGGTCGTCCGCCATCCATCACTCGATAACGCCCGAGGGCGTCGAAGTTTTCCAGCGCCAAGCCGATCGGGTCGAGAAAAGCATGGCAGGACGCGCAGACTTTCTTTCCGCGGTGCAGTTCGATCTGCTTGCGAATAGGCAGCAGATGCAACTCCTTGTCCGTATCCTCCAGCGAGGGAACGTCGCTGGGCGGCGGTGGTGGGGGAGTGCCTAGAATTTGTTCGAGCACAAACTTGCCGCGCCGGACCGGGGAAGTGCGGGTTGGGTAGGAAGTGAGGGTCAGCAGGCTCCCGTGTGACAAGAGCCCTTTTCTTGGAGAGTTGCCCAACGCCACTCTTTTAAAGCCATGCGGATGTCTTGCCTCGATACCGTAATGTTCTGCCAGGCGGGAGTTCAGAAACGAATAGTCCGAGTTCAGGAATTCGACGACCGGGCGGTTGGTTTTGAGAACGTGCTCAAAAAGTAATTCCGTTTCCCGCTTCATGTCCTCCCTGAGTTTGGGATCGAAATTCGGGAAATGCCCCGGATCGGGGGCGATCAGGTTCATGTCGCGCAGTTGGAGCCACTGTCCCGCGAAACCTTCCGTGAACGCACGAACCTTGGGGTCTTTCAACATGCGTTGGACTTGGGCATCGAGATCGTCCCGCAAGCGTCCTTCGCCAGCCCGTTCCAATAATTCCGCATCAGGGGCGCTGGACCACAGGAAATAGGACAGGCGGGACGCCAGACTGAAGTCGTCGATCAAGACGGATCCTTTGGCTGCAGGCGCGGACGAGGGTCGGGCTTTGTGAAAGAGGAACTTTGGTGAAATCAACATGCCGGTCAGGGCTAGACGGAAAACGTTCAACGGAGGCTCGCCGGCATCGGTGGTCTTGCGTGACAAACTCTCCAAACGTTGTGCTTCCTTGGAGTCAAGCGGACGCCTGTAGAGCCGTTCTGCGGTCATCTGGATGATCTTCGACAAGCGCATCGTCTCCAGTTCCCTCGCTTGTCCGAGAGGGCCTTCGATCTCGAATTCGTGCAACCAAAGCCGTCGCTCCGCTCTGGTGGCCTCGTCTTGCAGGTAGTTCGTGAGCCAGATTTCCAGTTTCTGTTCACCCGCGGGCAGTTGGACGACCGTTTCGAACCATTTCGGATCCTGGTCTTTGGACTTGATGGCGAAGCTTGCCAAGGTTTGGTCAGTTCGCCGAAGCTGAAAGCGTACGAAATCCTCGCCCAGTTGCTGAGCCCCCGCCTTGATCTTAATGCGGTACTTGCCCGCATTTTCAATGTGTAGGGAGGAGTAGACGTGGCCGTTGCTTCTCAGGTAGGACTTGCCCGTGTCGAGGCCCCACTTCCCTGCACCGTGGGTCAGGTCTTCGGCACTCATGTTCAGTGATGGCAATCCGGGGATTTCGTTTCCTAGCAATGAGTTGAGCAAGGGACTGGCTTTTGGTTCGCTGAGAGCATTCGGTCCTTGGAAATGCAGTCGCTCCACGGCGATGGTTTTCGTTTCGTGCGGAGCCGGCCGCAGACTTAAGGTGCGTTTGCCGACCGGGATAGTGAAATGACCGACGTAATGTGCGTAACCACTTTGTCGGTTTTTCCATTCGGAGCTGATCTTCAGTTCCTTGAGGATTTTGCCGTCCACCATCAGCAGGAGCGTTGCCGGGTCGCCTTTGCCGAGCGCGGCCGCCGCCTTCACCGAGATCTTGTATTTCGAGGTGGCGGGCACTTGGACGTGAGCGCCAACCTCTTTCCCCGGTGAGTCCAAAACGGGAATCCCGTCCTTGCGGGCGATCGTTCCGGAAAGGGTCAGAAGTGCCTCTTTATCCTTGTTGATGTTCACGGCTGTGGCGGCCTTGGTCCAGACGGCTTCATCGACGACCCTTCGCGCCGCGCGAAGCATTTTTTCCATATGGGCGGGAGAAAGGCTCAGGACTTCGCCGATATTGTCGAATCCGTACCCGGAGTCGTCCGGAGGGAAATGGTCCGCGGGATTGGAATGAACGAACAGCAGGTCGCGTACGGTGTTGTTGTATTCGGTTCGGTTCAACCGGCGCAACGTGACGTGGCCCGGGTCGGGGCGCTTGGGATCGACGTAAAAGACGCGTTCATCGATCCAACGGGCAATGAGCGCCCGCTCATCGGGCGAGGGAGCGTCCTTCCCTTCGGGCGGCATGATATGGGTTTTGAGGTATTGTCTGACCCTGTCCCATGTCTTGTGATCGGCGAGGCGTTCCCGCTCGTTTGGGTACTGATCCAGTTTGAGTCCGCCCTTGCTCGCTCCATCGCCATGACAGTCGTAGCAATACCGCTCGAGCAATGACGGCGCCTTCGAGTCCAAGATCGGCGCTGCGACTGCCTGCGCCCACGCTCCAAGCGTGGCATAAGTTGCGAGAGTCATGAGTAAAGCCGACCATCGATCACGTTTATGTGTGTGTGCCATGGAGCTTGTAACGTACGCTTCGGTGCAACCTGTCCTTTCGGGTGTATCCCGTGTCGTGGGGTTCACTTGCTCCGGAACGCTTTCGAAGTGCCCAATGCGTGAAATTTTCTTTTTCATGAATCGCTTTGCTCGGAGAATGGGAATTCGCAGACCCTATCCCGACCAACCGGGCAACTGCAATTTGATATCGAAATGTTATTCATGGTCAAGATCACCTGTGGCAAAACTGCCTTTTCCTTGGGTGGGTTCGAATGTCTGGGATGCTTCCTTCTTGCCAAAGGCCGTTCATGAAATCCGCAAATTTCATGGTTCCCGATGGTTTGCGGAACCCTCGCTGGGATTGGTGGCTTTCTCCATCAATAAATATTTCCCGATGAAAAGTGGCCCGTATGATGACCAAGGTGATGCGGGAAAATTGAAACGAGGCGGACCAGTCGCGACTACCACTTTTTTTCCGTACGCATCCGTCCTCACGTCCGCCGGCGGCCTTCTCGCCCGAGACTTCCCGTCC
>CAZWTI010000251.1:0-5067 GCA_964637065.1 uncultured Puniceicoccaceae bacterium | reverse complement strand
GGAATAAACAGTGCCATTGCCTTCAGAAGCTTCTCCCATATCAAAACTGAACCCCGTTCCGGAGTGCGAACCCGAATAAGGATTTGCATTAGCGCTTCCACAGATTGAAACGAGAAGAAAAGAATAACAAATCGGAAAACGCATTTTTTATGCTCAATAGAACCGCTACCAAATTGTAGCTCCATCATAGACTATGTCATCCGCTGCTGCGGCAGCGGATCTCTGTGCATCTACAATCGCTTGCGTAATGCCGGTTCCCGTTAAGATGGCACCGGAAATATCAGCCCCTTTCAGCAAATTCACATCACTAAGGTTTTTCGCACCGTTCAAGTTTGCATTTTGTAGATTGGCATAGGTCAGATTCACCCCCAGTAGATCGGCCCCTATTAAACTGGCTCCGCTATGGTCTATGAGCACTCCTGAAGTCCCGCTTAAGATTGCCTGACTCCCCCCAAGATCAACTCCGTCCAGTATGGCGTTCTTGAATTCAACCTCACTGAATATTGCATTTGTCACGATAGTCTTCGCTGAACCGGACGAGTTCATGTCAACGCCATGCAGTTTCGCTCCCGTGAAATTACCGTCAGTCAGATTGGAGTCGGAAAAGTTTGATTCACCAAACCAAGAAGAAGAAAGATTCGTCGATGTAAGCCTCGAATTGCTGAAGTCAGTTCCATTGAAATCTGCTGCGTTCATAACTGCATTTGCAAGATTTGCCTGCTTGAAATTTGCATCTGTGAAAGAGCCCCCCGTCAGGATAGCTCCCTGAAGGTCACTACCAACGAAAGTGGCTCTAGTAAAGTTGGCGTCGGTGAAATTCGTCCCATTCATATCCGCTTGGGACATGTCGGCATTTACGAAAGTGCTCTTTCGGAAATCACTCCGGTTGAGGTCGGAATCTACAAAGACAGCAGAGGTAGCGTCTGCTAGGGTGAAATTGGAGTCATACATTGAGGCGGAAGTGAAATTCGCCCTGATTAGCTTGGTTCCCGAACTGTTCAAATCCACCCCATACCAAATTGCCGAAGTGAAATTTCTGTCCGAAAGATCAAGATCCCACAACATCGCGTTGGGTAAGATCTTGTATCCCAAGGTGGCCATTGGACGGGCTAAGGTTAAAACAAGATTGTTGGAGGATTCCAGATAAGCGACTCGGGTTTTGGTGGCGTTGAGTTCAGTTTCAAGTTCGGTTATACGATTCTGAAGAGCAGAAATATTGCCCGTGTTGGCAGTAATAATTCCTTGTAAGTTGGTCGCATTGTTTTCGACTGCAAGGGTTAGGGTTGCATCAAGACCACTGATCAAGACTTGGACTGCTTCAAGATTGCTTACTGAAGTTGCGTTAACCTCTGTGAGTTTCACGTCGAGTGCATCCAGCTCCGCCTTCAACGTAGGTACGTTCTTGGCAATTTCAGCAGTAAATGAATAAGGGGTTGCAGATAACTTCTGATCCGGAGTTAGTGCAAAACTGCCATTGCTGCCGTCATTGAACCAGACGCGAAGCTTGAGTGCCGCGTTGTCGTTGAAGAGCGTCGCCGGGAGTGCGGTCATCCCCGTTACGGATTCGTCTCCCAAATTAACTGAATAAAAACCGTTCGTGACTAGTATTGCAAGTTCTTGGGCAGGTTCGGCGTTACTGGTTCCATCCTGGTGATTCCAAACTATTGTTCCGAGATCGTTGAGAAGGGCGAATTTGAATAAGCCCGAACCGTTAAATGGAGCTCCGTTTACGGCAACGTGGCCGTGATGTGAAAGTTCGGCACCGCGAACCACAAAACTTGAAAGAAAAAAAACAAAAAAAGAAAGATGCGGTGTTTTCACGGAGCGATAAAGTAGAACAAAAAAAGGTTCATTCTATTTTCCAAGAGAAAGGAAGTTAACTGTCAAGCAGCATTACCGTCAGTCCCAATGAGAACAGATTTGCCAATTATTTAGAAGGGAGATAGTCGTTAATTCCTCAAGGATGGATTTGCGAGAAAGTTTTACGACTTTGGATTGGTGGGTGGTGGCGGGATACCTCTTGCTGACAACCTTAGTGGGCCACCTGTTGCGGGGCAAACAGGCCAGCATGAAGGACTTTTTCCTTGGTGGACGTTCTCTCCCGTGGCCGGCAGTGAGTGGATCCATCATCGCCACCGAGATAAGTGGGGTCACCTTCATCGGAGTGCCGGGGATGGTGTACGCGACTCAGGGGAACTTCACCTATTTGCAATGGGGCATCGGATCAATTATCGCCCGAGTCATAGTTGGAATCTTCTTCGTGCGAGCCTTTTATGAGCGCGAAATTTACAGTCCCTACGATTATATGGGGCATAGCCTCGGAGAAGGCGTCAAGCGGCTCGCCACCATCGTGTTCCAAGTTGGCGGCATCCTCGGCCAAAGCGTGCGCGTGTTAGTGGCCGCTCTCGCCCTGAAGATAGTTACCCCGTTGGAATTTGAATACTGTATCTTGATCATAGGAACATTCGCCATCTGCTGGACCTTGATGGGGGGCAGGAGAACCGTCATCTGGACCGACGTCTTGCAGTTCTTCCTGTTTGTTGGAGCGGGCTTACTTTCGCTGTCTTGGATGATTTCGGGGATCGAGGGCGGATGGTCGGGGATGGTCGAGACATCAGGCGAAGCCGAGAAGTTCACCTTGCTAAACCTGAGCAAGGACCCGGCCGCAGGATTTACGCTATGGGTCGCCATCATAGCAGTTCCCTTCCAGAACGTGAGCATGTTCGGCGTCGATCAACTGAACGCCCAGCGCATGTTCTGCTGCCGCTCCGAAAGTGATGCCCGCAAGGCCATCCTGACTAGTTCGCTCGGCCTCCTGATCACTATACTCATGCTTCTGGTGGGAGCCACTCTCTACGCATTCTATCACCAAGCCACGCCACCCGAAAGTTTCGCCCAGTTCAGTTCCGAAATCGCCAAACTTCAGCCAAAGGAGCGGAAGGACGCCTACTACCCCGTCTGGATCGTGACGGAACTACCCGAGGGCCTGCGCGGATTGATTCTGGCGGGTATTTTTGCTGCCGCCATATCCAGTCTCGACTCCATCCTCGCGGCTTTGTCGCAAACGACTCTCTCGCTCTTTCGCAAAACAGGGGAATCCGCAACCGAGACATCAGGTCGAAAAGACCTAGCCCGGTCCAGATGGTTGGTCGTCGGATGGGGTCTTGCCCTGTCCGCCTTCGCCATCGCTCTTAACTCCATGCGAGGAGACGTAAACGTGGTAGTGCTGGCTTTCGGGATGACCTCCTACACCGTCGGCCCCATGCTCGGATTCTTTCTGGCCGCATTCTTCACACCTCGAGCCAGCTTGCCGGGATTGGCAGTCGGTTTCGTCCTGTCTTTTCTTCTCGTCCTATTGCTGCGAACCGACTTATGGACCATACTCGACAATTTCGGCGTCCTGAACGACTCCCAAATCGCCCAAATTCCCACCATGGAAGTGATCAAAGGCTCTCCCAGGGCCATCATCAACTCCGTTTGGGCCTGGCCCGTCACCGTGTTCATTACCTGGGGATGCGGCCTGCTGTTTCCGCGTCGCCAAATCTCCGATTCTTGACAATTACATCCAAGCTATTTCCTGTCCCGCGACAGCTTGCCTATCTTGGCGGAGACACGAAAATCCCCGAAACCCCGGACTATTCGGTCGGCGATAGTCAATTTGACGCCGTCGCCTCCCTCCTGGCAGAAGAACTTAGCCTAGCTCAAGGTTCAGGAAAACCCGGCTTCCTTCGATTCGAAGAAGGTTACCAATCCGCCAACAATAAGGAAGCCTACAAAATAGTTGTAGATAAAAGCGGCATCCTCATCCAGGCATCGACTCCATCAGGCGCCTTTCGAGCTACGCGCACCGTAAAGCAACTTCTTTCCTCGGGAGTTACCCGCTTGCCTCGGATCGAAATCCACGACCACCCCGCCTTCCCTAACCGTGGCTTCATGTTGGACGTTAGTCGCTGCAAAGTGCCGACAATGGAGACGATCCTGAACCTCGTCGACCTCCTAGCCGACCTAAAGTACAATGAGTTCCAACTGTACATTGAGCATACGTTTGCTTTCGCCAAACACGAACCAGTCTGGAAAGACGCCTCTCCGCTCACTGCGGATCAAATCCGCCTAATTGATGCTCATTGTCTGGAACGCTTCATAGAACTCGTACCAAACTTAAATTCCTTCGGTCACTTCGAGCGCTGGCTTTGCCACGAACATTACAAGCATTTGGCTGAGTGTCCCGAGGGTTTTCGACGAGAGCATCCTTACATAATCCGCAATCACGGCACTACCCTAAAACCCAACGCAGAAAGTCTGGCCTTCATCGATTCGCTATACGCAGAGTACCTACCGAACTTCACGTCCCCACGGTTCAACGTCGGAATGGACGAACCGTGGGAACTTGGTCAAGGCTGGAGCAGACCGCAGGTGAAGGAACGCGGCAGACATGCCGTATACCTCGACCACCTTGAAGGCATCCGTAAGCTAGTTGAAAAACATGAGAGGAAAATGCTTTTCTGGGCAGACATTCTTTTGGAGAAGCCGGAAAAAGCAATCCACGTACCGAAATCCGCATCCCCTGTCGTCTGGGGCTATGAATCCGAACATCCCTTTGAAGAGCAAGCCGAGGTTCTCTCCGCCTGCAACCTATCCTTCTATCTCGCTCCGGGAACCAGTTCCTGGCGTAGTTTTACAGGACGCATGACGAATTCACTCGCTAACCTCCGAAACGCAATCGATGCAGGTCTTGTTCATGGAGCTTCGGGTATCCTCCTGACGAACTGGGGAGACTGTGGCAACCACCAATCATGGTCCACACTTTACCCGGCATTGCTCCACGGTGGAGGTCTCGCTTGGAACGAAACGTCAAACCCCGAGAGCGATCTTCCCGCCCTACTCGACCAATTCATATTCCCGAACGAATCCGAGACACCGTCCGAGGATTTAATCGCGCTCGGCAAACTGGACCTCACGCTTGGCCGTAAGATATCAAACACAAGCCTGCCTTGGCTTCTCCTTTTCTCCAGCCAACCCGAAAAACTTCCTGAGCAACTTAACCGTGACCACCCGGCGAAAAACCTA
>CAZWTI010000250.1:0-3579 GCA_964637065.1 uncultured Puniceicoccaceae bacterium | reverse complement strand
AGGATTAGCATGACCTTCCACGACTGCCGAAATCCTTTCGTCCGAAGGCTTCTTCGGATCAAAATATAGGCATCCGCCTTCGGGTAGAAAAAGGCGAACTCCGTTAGGAAGAGAGACAGATTGCCATGACGGGATTTCTTCATGCTCTACTTGGATGCGAAGCGTGTCACCATCGGCAACCAGCCATTTGTTTGTAGTGACACTGATCTTAAGGGGTTTTCGAACGCTCAATGCAGCGAGCAAAAGATCAAGGTTTTTCGCATCGGGAAAACTATCAGGGGAGATCTCGTTTAGCCAGCGAGCCACCACTTTACGGCAAACGGCTACCGGCAATCGGGACAAGACAGGCACTCTCAACTCCTGACCTGCTCGACTATTCGCCAAGACTTCTCTGCCCCAATCCTCCAAGGCCTCGTCTGCCTCCTGCAGCAACCTCCGACTACGGGAAGCCCCGGAAGTAACGTCCCGACCAACATCCTCTCCCCAAGCGACCATCGTTCGGGAACGAAGACGATTACGCAAATAGTCACGGGAAACATTGGTGACATCCTCCCGCCATGAGGCCCCCGATTCCAATAGCAAACGGCGAATATCGTCGCGAGAAATCGATAGCAGCGGACGAACAAAAGTGATTTCTCGAGCATGACGAACGGGCCGAGGGGCCGCCAACCCCGCCAAGCCTGCTCCGCGGGCAAGGCGCCAAAGAAGAGTTTCGGCAACATCGTCGCGTTGGTGACCCTGCAAGATGACCTTCGCATCGCAATCCTTGGAAACTCGGCCTAGAAAGGCTAAACGCTCCTTACGAAGGCCGGCCTCGTCGCTAACTTCGCCACTCCCCTCTCCATGGAGGAACTGAAGACCAAGCGCGTTTGCAAGTCGGCGAACGAAAGCTTCATCTGCCCTAGAATCTTCTCCCCGCAAATCATGATTGAAGTGCACCACCGTCATGAATTCTCGACATTCCGGAAAATGAATGAAGGTAAGCAGCAAGAGCATGACTGAGTCCGCCCCACCCGAACACGTTAGCAACCAAGAAACATTTTCCTTTGAGTCCTGAAGGAAGGAGACCGCTTCCGCATCCAAAATCTTTAGAGGAAGATGCCCCCCAACCCTTCTGGCGATTTCGGTCCACGATGTGTTCGTTTCTTCGCCAAGGCCTTTCATCAATTATTTTGCCGGTCTTAGTTAAGCCGTCAAATAATCCTTGTCGAACCATGACCGCAGGCAATCGGGCACCTTTACGCGACCAGCTGAATCGAGATTGTTTTCAATCAGGGCGGCAAGGACCCGAGGCACCGCCAAGGCGGAACCATTAAGAGTGTGCACGGCTTGAGGTTTTCCATTCTCGTCTCGGAAACGAATACCGGCTCGGCGAGCTTGGAAAGCCGTGAAATTACTGCAACTGGATACTTCCAGCCAACGGCGCTGTCCACCCGCCCAAACCTCAAGGTCATACTGCTTTGCATGCGGAAACCCAATGTCCCCAGCACACATGATTAGCACGCGATAAGGCAGATCAAGCTTACGGAGAAGATTCTCGGCATCACCACGCAAAGTCTCTAGTTCATCAAAGCTGGCCTCGGGCTTGGTCCACTTAACCAATTCCACTTTGTCGAACTGGTGCAATCTGTTCAAACCTCTCACATCCTGACCCCAACTTCCCGCCTCTCGCCGAAAGCATGGCGTATGACAAACCCTCTTCAAAGGAAGTTCGCTGACTTCCAAGATTTCATTCCTAAAGAAATTAGTTACCGGAACCTCCGCCGTAGGAATGAGATAGAGATCGTCCGTTGCCGCATGGTACATCATGCCCTCCTTGTCGGGAAGCTGACCAGTCGCTCTCGCGCTGTCCTCATAGACCATCAGGGGAGCCGACACTTCCTCGTAACCGGCTTTCTCGGCCTCATTGAGAAAAAACTGTACGAGGGCACGGACAAAACGAGAAAGATCTCCCACAAAAAAAGGAAAGCCCGCTCCAGTAACCTTGGCCCCTCGCTCGAAATCGGCCAAAGCTGAAAACCAAGACACATCCCAGTGGGGAACAGCTTCAGCCGAAACTTCGTCAGGAACACCCCATGTTGAAACGATTTGGTTGCCTTCCTCCCCATCTCCGTCAGGCACCGACTCGTCGGGCAGGTTGGGAATGGTCAAGTAGGCATCCATCCATCGTGCCTCAATCTCCTTAGTCTTCGCCTCGAGTTCCTTCACCTCTGCGGCAAGAACCTTCATCTCCTGCACCTTCTCCAAGAACTCGGGCGAACCCTTTTCAAGAGATGCCATTTCATTGTTTGCATCCTTTTGGCCTGCACGCGCCTGCTCCGAGCGAGCGATACAACTACGGCGCCCTTCGTCCAATGCGAGAAAGCCATCCAAGTCACAAGCAAACTTCTTGCGGTTGATGGCTTGCCGAACAAAGTCAGGCCTTTCCCGAAATCTATTTAAGTCAATCACTAGTCCAATAGGAAACTCGAAACCCCGCGGGGAACAATCCTAAAGACCTCCAAGCAAGTCTAAAATCTTCTTTTTAACGCTCTCGACATCCAAGAGCCCAAGATCCTCATTGGGTGCACGAATGGCATAGACGTTGGACGAATCGATCGGATAGGGACCGAAACGCCGGGGGTCAGTAGGTCCGAACAGCCCCACCAAGGGACGCCCCAAAGCAGAGGCGAAATGCAATGGAGCGCTGTCATTCGTCACAACAACGGCAGAACGTTCGATCAAGGCCGGAATTTCCCGCAAAGAAGTTTTGCCCGCGAAGTTCGCCATCCCCACCAAACTTGATGAATCCTCAGGTTTCAGACCTGCCCACGCTATCCCAAACTTATCCAACTTTTTCAATTGTTTCGCCAACTGAAGAAACTGCGACCATTGTTTCTCCAGTCTGCGACTCTCGGGGAACAGAGTCACGAGAGGGCGAACCCCTCCTTTCGTAACGACATTCAGAATTTCTTCGTTTTCCTTGGAAAGAAATGCTCCGGGAAATCGCAACTCGCCAGTCAGTTTTGGCTCCAGTCCGATGACATCCTTGAATGACAGCAAAACATCAACGGCATGAACACAATGCGCATCATTCAATGGCGGAACCTTAGCGTAAAAGAAAGTAGAACCCTCTCTTCCATCATGCCTGCCCCACTTCGCAGTCGCCTTGGCAGCAGCACAAAGAACTGCGCTACGCAGCAATCCCTGCATTTCAAACACGGAACTGAAGTGATGTCTACGAATCTCGCGAATCAATTTAACGTAAGCAAACATTCCCGCGCCCCGACGAAACTCAAAAACCTGATCGACGAACCCGCAGTCACGAACTGCAGAAACAAAAATATCGCGTACCACCCAAGCAATTTGTGAGCTGGGTAGTTCTTTCTTTACAGAAGCCATCACCCTCAAGGCGTGAACGATGTCTCCAAGCGAGGAAGGTTTTACGATTAGCAATTTTTGCATAACTCAAGGATGAAGTTTGCCAAGACGGCTGCAAGTCCATAGGGCTTCCTGTCCGTGACTAGAATCACGGCCATGCTCATAAAGTCTGCGGGGGTCCTATGTGCTCACCTGCCCGAAAGCATTCTAGCTAATTTC
>CAZWTI010000249.1:0-2739 GCA_964637065.1 uncultured Puniceicoccaceae bacterium | reverse complement strand
AATCAACCGTAGGCGGCCTGGGCTCCCTTGATGTTCTTCTTGGGAATCCAAGGCATGAGGGAACGAAGATGCCGACCCGTTACCTCGATTGGATGGTTTTCGCCTTCCTCGAGGAGCCTGTTGTAGTTCGGGAGGCCTTCTTGGTATTACTTGACCCATTCCTAGGCGAACTTGCCGCTCTGGATGGTCTTGAGGATGGTTTTCATGGAACGCTTGACGTTGGCGTTGATCACCTTGGGACCACGGGTGACGTCACCGTACTTGGCGGTCTCGGAGATGGAGAAGCGCATGCCAGCGATGCCCGACTCGATCATGAGGTCGACTATGAGCTTGAGTTCGTGCAGGCACTCAAAGTAGGCCATCTCCGGAGCATAACCCGCCTCGACCAAGGTTTCGAAGCCAGCCTGGACGAGGGCTGAGGCCCCTCCGCAGAGAACGGCTTGCTCACCGAAGAGGTCCGTCTCGGTCTCCTCCTTGAAGGTGGTCTGAAGGATGCCGGCCCTGGCAGCTCCGATACCGGCAGCCCAAGCCAAGGCAACTTGCTTGGAATCGCGCTTCGAACCCTTGTGGACGGCAATGAGCGAGGGCACACCCTTTCCTTCCTTGTACTGGGAGCGAACAATGTGTCCGGGGCCCTTTGGAGCAACCATGATGACGCTGACGCCGCGAGGGGCCTCTATGAGACCGAAATGGATGGCGAAACCGTGAGTGAACAGAAGCGTCTTGCCCTTTGAGAGATTCGGCTTGATCTCGGTCTCGTAGACCTCGGCTTGCTTCATGTCGGGAACGCCGATCATAATCACGTCGGCGCGACGGGTAGCCTCGGCCACGTCGACGACCTCGAAGCCGTGCTTCTTGGCGACGCGGATTGACTTGCTTCCCTTGTATAGGCCAATGATTACCTTGCAGCCACTCTCCTTTAGGTTGAGGGCGTGAGCGTGGCCTTGGGAGCCGTAGCCGATCACGGCGAGCGTTTTTTTCCTTATGGGCGTTACCTTCGCCTCCTTTTGCGTGTAAACTTTTGCAGGCATGAACAAACGAGTTGGGTTGGAGTTGTTTTGGTTTGAATGAAAGAAAGGGTGACGAAATAAATCTTACTCGTCGAGCTTGCCGCGTCTCAAGGAAACCGTACCGGTACGGGCTTGCTCAACCACACCAAAGGGGGCAATGAGTTCGAGAAAGGCCTGCACCTTGTTGTCGTTTCCGGTAACCTCTACAATCAGGCTGTCCGTGCAAACGTCGATAATCTTGCCCCGAAAGATGTCGCAGATCTGCGTTATTTCCGGACGGGTCGTGGAATCGGCCATTACCTTCAAGACAACGAGTTCTCTCCCGACTGCCTCACCTTCAACGAAGTTCTGGATGTCTATGACGTCGATCAGTTTGTCGAGTTGCTTTACGCATTGATCAAGGGATTTATCGTCGCCCTCGAGGGTCGCGGTGATGCGTGAACGCCCCTCGACGTGGGTTGGCCCAACGTTGAGAGTCTCGATGTTGAACCCTCGTCCGCTGAAAAGCCCGGCTATGCGAGCAAGCACGCCGAACTTGTTTTCAACGAGAACCGAGATGATGTGACGCATGTTTACTTAGAAAGATGGTGGACGGCACAGGACTCGAACCTGTGGCCTACTGGGTGTAAACCAGTTGCTCTAACCAACTGAGCTAGCCGTCCGTAGCTAAAGGGGACAAAAGAATAACTTACGGGATAATCGAAGCAAGCGTGAAGCGCCGGAACTACTTAACGCTGACCCTGACCTTCTTGGGACCGAGCCTCGGCAAAATCCCCGGCGTCACCTTGCGAAGACTGGGGGGCGGGAGTAATGGTTTCCGAGCGGAGGAGGAAGCCCCTGAGACTATGGACCTGCTGGCTCCACTCGAGAGATCACGTGAAATCGCCGGAGAGGACCCACCCACAGACGTAACAACCCTTCGCTGCCCCATTCGGTAGGTGGGACGGGAAGCCGATTGATTGGAGGGAGAAGGGGGCGTAACCCCACGAAAACCGCTAATGCCCAATCCTTTGCTCACGGAAGGCTTTGGCAAATCCTTTGAACCCGCCTTTTGCACGGGGAAACCCGGTTCCGTCGAACGACCTCGCCTAAATTGATACCGGTTAACGTCCTGAAGGGACATGTTGTTTACCTTCTTCATCCACTCCTCCACTCGCTTGTCCAACTTGTCATAATAGCTATCGCGAAAATCAACGGAGGCAGTGGCAGGTTCACGCACTCCCAGGGTCCCATTGTTCGCCATCTTCCCGACAATCGAAGACTTTTGCTGAAAGCCACGCTCGAACGAGAGCGTCCTAGTCTCGAAAGGCTTTTGGATACGAACGGCAGAATCTCCAATGGGAAAACGCTTACCTCCGAAACTGGAATACCTTTGCGGCATCTGGCTCACGTGAAAGCGGCGATTCAGCTTGGAATTAAGCGAGGAAGAATATCGCTTGGCGGACAAAGCGTTCAATTTACCATCGAAGGCGCGAATCCGCTTCGTGAAGTCATTTTGCCGTTGCTGCCCAAACGCAGAAATAACTAGCCCGAAGGCAAGAGAAGTCGACCAGAGCACACGCAAGACAATCCAAGGAGATTTCATGAATTTTCCAAAATACATAGTAGAAGGTTCAACCCTGCCAGGCAATTCAAACTTTCGGATATTGCGGATGATAGCATAAGGATCATGGGGGACGTTCATCGGGGGGTACGTGCACGACAGTCATCCCGCAGGTATTGAATCTTG
>CAZWTI010000248.1:0-3218 GCA_964637065.1 uncultured Puniceicoccaceae bacterium | reverse complement strand
CTGCGGCAACGACAAGTCATGGGCCAGGCGCCTCGAAACCGACGGCGGCAATCGTCTCTGGAGTCGACAGGTTCGTCGTCGTCTCACCGGCGAATCCCTGCGCGACGCGCTTCTGGTCTGCAGCGAGTCCCTGACCGCCCGAAGGGGAGGCCCCGGCGTGCGACCGCCGTTGCCCAGGGAGATAACCGCGACGCTATTGCGAAACCAGTGGCAGGCGAGCGGGGATGAGAGGGATCACCGTCGACGCAGCGTGTATCTCTTCGCCCGCCGCAACCTGCGGTACCCCCTCTTCGACCTCTTCGATCGCCCTGCCCTCGCGGAGTCCTGCTCGCAACGATCGATTTCCACCACTGCCCCCCAATCACTGGCCCTGCTTAATTCCGACATAGTCGCCAAAGCCTCCAAGGCGCTTGCGCAGCGCGCTCGGGAAGAAGGCGGGGATCCACAGGAGGCAATCAGGATTTGCTTCAGACGCGCGCTCGGACGACTGCCCAAAACCGAGGAACAGACCGCGGCACTGGAACTGGTCCAAAAATCGGAACCTATGGAGCTTGGCCTGGCAGCTCTTGCCCTTGCGTTGTTCAACCTCAACGAATTCATCTACATAGACTAATTGCAGGTCGACGCACGCCCGAAGATCACGAAATGAACTCAAAAAGAAAGACATCGATCACGTGACGCGGCGCTTCGCGCATTCGAGTCCTGCCCCTGTGGATGTCTTTAAAACTGCCAAGAGAAGAAACGCCGTCTAGAAAGGAAACATGCAGATTACGAAATCGCCCAAGCATCCCAGAAAGATCACCTGCGCGTCGACGAAGTACAACGGGAAGGAATGCCTTTCCTACGATGGATTCACGCTGCGGCAGTTCCCGTCCATGGCTTTCGTTCTTTTGTTTTTCGCAGTATCGTCGCTGAGGGCAGACTGGCCGCAGTGGCGAGGCCCCGCCCGAAACGGAGTAGCCGCTCAAGGACCGGAACTGATGGGCAAATTCGCCGAGGATCAGGAGCTTCCACTTGTGTGGGAAAGCGACGAGATACCTTCCGATCAATACGGTGGACACGGCAGCGTGGTGGTAGCGGACGGTTGCCTGTACATCGCCTTGGTTTGGCACAAGCGCATCCCGAAAGAGGCGCGGACGATCGACGATCGGCTTGTCCGCTCCATCGGGCATCGCAAGATCGAGCTCCCACCCGAGATTCTGACCAAGCATGAAACGGACCGCATGAAACTGAGCCCCCGCTTGCGCGGAACCAAGCTCGACGAGTGGATCAAGGAATGGGTCGAAAAACATTTGGACGAACAAGCGCAGAAACGCTACTATGGTTTCTTCAAGGATCGCTTCCGCAAGGGTAGACTGGCTCCGCCGCTCGAGGAACTCGAGCGTTTGGCCGGACATGAAGACAAGGAATTCCCGAACGAGACGGCCCTCGAGGCATGGCTGGAGAAGGAGAAGTTTTCCGAAACCCTGGTCGCAGAGTTGCTGCGACAGGTGAGCCGCGAGAAGTTGATGGCTGACGAAGTCGTACTTTGCCTCGACGCCGTGACGGGGAAGAAGGTTTGGGAAATGCGCGAACCGACAAAGCCCATCGACCGTCGTGCCTCGGGCACCCCCGTGGTCACCGACGGAAAGATTTACGCGATCGTGGGCCGAACCGTGCGAGCCCTCGACGCGAAGACGGGAAACAAGCTGTGGGCCTATTCCATGAGCTACGAAAACGGCGTACCCAATTCCCCCATGGCAATGGGAGGGAAGGTGGTTTTCTGCGACGACAAACTCAAGGCGCTCGATGCCAAGACGGGGAAGCTCGCGTGGGAGCAGGAGGCCATTCGAGGTCGGGACGCCTCCGTAATTCCCTGGAGGGACGTCGTCCTCTGCCACGGCAGCGATTCCATTCAGGCGGCCCGACTGGTCGACGGCGAACTCCTATGGAAGGTGCCGGGAGGCGGACAAGCCACTCCCGTCGTCTCGAATGACGTTCTCGTCTTGGTAAGCTACAAGCAAAAGGCCATCCTCGCCTACGATCTGGCTCAGGACGGTGAACCCAAGCGGCGCTGGTCCGTCTCTTTGGAAGCCAAGCGCCATGCGGCCAGTCCCATCGCCCACGAAGGACTGCTCTACCTTCTGGGCGGCGGCAGGCACCTGTGCGTTTCACTAAAGGACGGCGGAACCCGTTGGAACGAACAGATCAATTGCGAACTGGCCTCCCCCATCCTCTCGGGGAACCGCCTCCTTGCGCTCGAGCGTAACGGAAGCTACCTTACAATGGTGAGAACCGACCCCTCTTCCTACCAATTCCTCGGCAAGGCGCGCGTGCAGTCCATGCGAGCCGCCTCTCCAGCCCTGGCGAACGGACGCATATACCTTCGGATGAAGGACCGCGTGACATGCTACGACCTGCGTGCGAAAAGCACAGAATGATCCCCACCAAGCCATGCCGGGACGATCACTGCCCGAACCCTCCCGCGGGATCACCCTTAACGGCGTGAGGACCATCCCGCGCTCGCAGATCAAGGAACTGACCGGCACCAGCAAGTCCCTCATGCCGGAGGGGTTGGAATCCGAGATTGCCAAGCGGGGACATGGCCGACCTGATACCCCGGCTCTCCTCAAAAGCCAACAAACCCCTTCACATAGGCACCTTGCCGGGCCTTTTAGAACCCGAGAAATAGCCGACTCTGACAATATCTTCGGGAGCTATTGCTACCCCGCTTACCTGAAATGAACGATAACCGGAAAGGGAATCAAAAATCTTTTCTTACTTTCATCGACGCGGCCGAATCGGCTGTTGGCTGCCGCCGATGAGTTGACTTGAATCCCGAAAGTTTGAGAATATTCGGCCAGCACGATGAAAAAGGTTCCGTCCATGGCTCTTGCCGCCTTCATTGCCGTTATGCCCGCCATGCATAATGCTTTCGCCGTACAAGGCGTTCATTTCACAGAGGCCGGCGAACCGTTGCTGAAGGAAAGGTGCATGGAGCGTCACGAACCCGAAAAACAAAAAGGAGGATTACGCCCGGACCAGCTTTCGGCGACGATTGAAGACGGAGATTCGGCCGCAGACCGGTCCTGTCCCGTGTCGGCAAGGCTTCTTGATGAAAAGTTCTTCCTTCTCGCCTCCTCGACGGAGGATTGCGAGGCATCATTGCCGGAGGGAGAACCGTCGACCTTGCGACCGGAAGGAGAAAACATTTCGAAAAACGCGACGTCGGATCCTCG
>CAZWTI010000247.1:0-8894 GCA_964637065.1 uncultured Puniceicoccaceae bacterium | reverse complement strand
GTCACTTGACGAGCAGCAAACTCTCGAGCGAGGCTCTTGGTAAGACCGATCATGCCGGCTTTAGCAGCGGAATAGTTTGCCTGCCCTGCGTTGCCAGTGATTCCAACGACAGAGGAAACGTTGACGATTCGACCCCAACGCTTGCGGGTCATTGGCCTGCCGAGGGTCTTTATCCAGTGAAAACAACTGCTGAGGTTCGTGGCCAGCACATCATCCCAATCCTCTTCTCTCATGCGAAAAAGAAGGTTGTCTCGCGTAATGCCCGCGTTGTTGATGAGAATGTCCACACATTCTCTTTCCTCAAGAATTTTTTCACAGGCCTCTCGCACGGCGTTCCCGTCGGCTACGTCAACCGGCATGGACTGGGCGACACCGCCTCCATCCCTTATAGCCTCGGCGGCCGCTCCGCAAGAGTCAGAAGACTTGCTTACACATATGACTTCCATACCCTCGCGGGCGAGAGTTTCGGCAATGGCTCGACCAATACCGCGACCTGCTCCGGTCACAAGGGCAAGCCTTGGAGGAATTTGATCTGTCATGAGATTATTTTTTGCGTTGCGCCTAAAGGGTCAAAATCCGGAATGGAAATTTGTTGAAGTTTCATATTTGATCCAATCAAGGGCGGTTAGCAACCCGCGAATGTGAATGAAAAAGAATCCCAAAAAGCAATCAAGGCAGCCGAATCCGAAGGTCAGAGCCAAGGATCGACCCCGTCTACAGAAGTTTCTGGCCGAGTCCGGCCTGTGCTCGCGACGCAAGGCCGAGGCGTTGATCATTGAAGGCATGGTGACCGTAAACGGTGAAAAGGCTGAACTAGGTGGGCGCGTCAACCCCGATATTGACCTCGTCCAAGTAAATGGAAAACGAGTCAAGGTTCGAAAGGAAAAGAAGGTCGTTCTCGTGATGCACAAGCCTCAAGGTTACTCATGCACCAACGACGATCCACACGCCGTCCGGATAGTGATGGACCTTCTTCCGAAAAGATACGCCAGTCACCGGCTTTTTTGCGCGGGCAGATTAGACAAGGACAGCGAAGGGCTTCTCATCCTGACGGACGACGGCGCCCTTGCACACCGCCTGACGCATCCTTCATCCGAGGTAAGGAAGTACTACAGCCTTAAACTCTCTCGTCCTCTTGACTCCGAGCACGTCCCTCTTCTGGAGAAAGGCAAATTGGTGGAAGGCGAATTCCTGCGAATCGACAAAATTCGTTCACGCAAATCGAACAAGGAGTCGACCAAGAGGGTCGAAGTTGTGATGGGGCATGGGAAAAAACGAGAAATCAGACGCCTGTTTGCAGTTTTTGGCTATCGAGTAGAACGCTTAAAACGCATTGGAATAGGTCGTTTTGTTCAAAAAAAACTACCTCGCGGGCAGGTTCGCGAACTGTCCCCGGAAGAAATTAATTTGCTCTTTGCGTAATAACCCGTTAACGCAGAGGTATCATGGCAAAGTCGACGAAACTTAACTCAACATCAATGTTTCTCCTCACCGCCCTGACGGTGACTACGACCGCCCCACAAGTTACGGCTCAGGCTCTTCATCCAGCCCAGCTCGATGCTGGCGAGGAAAGCCCGGTCGTCAGGAGCCTGCGCCGCGGGAATCCGCTGTTCAACTCGAACCCACCTCCGCCCCCTGGTTCCTTGGCTGCAGCCTTTCAGAATCCAATTCCGGGAACCCAGACGAACAAACCGGACGAGGTCGAGCCCGTGGTCTTGGGTCGCGATCAGTGGAACAAGGGCGCGACTGGCAAGGAACCAGGTAAGACCACAAACCCAGGAGGCATACGAGAATTGCCGCCAATTGAGACCGAACAACAGAAACCGGGAGACCTTCGTTTGCCTATTAAACCACCTTTTCCACCACCAGCCGTAACCCTACACCGCAACTTCGAGGGCAAACTTGTCCTCAAGCCGCGCAAACTGGGTTTCGAGAAGGATTTCCCCTACCAACTTCTCAATCCCGATGGAAAGCGTCTGGCCTATGTTGACGTAGAGGACATGCGGGCCGTGGATCCTCTCGATTTTCGCGATCGCAGCGTTACCATTCTCGGCAAGCTCGAACCTCTCGAGGAAGGCTCTAAAAACCTTATTATACGAGCTCGCTTGATTCGAGGACGCGATTAGCCGCGGGCTGAACCCTTCTACCCCATCGAGAACTCGCTCCGAGTTCAAGGGTATAAATCTTCCTGAATCCACGTCATGGAACTTATCGACGGCAACGAAATCGCTCGCCAAGTCATTGAGGAACTCGTTAAGGAAGTCGCCGCCATCGAAGGCCCTGCCCCGTGCGTAACGTTCGTTCGCGTCGGAGAGGATCCCGCCTCCGTCTCTTATGTGAACAAGAAGCAGAAGACGGCAGCAAAGATCGGTATCGAAAGCCGTCTTCAAGTCTATCCTGATTCCATTACGCAAAAGGAGCTTCTTCAAGAGATCAATGTCCTGAACGTAGATTCCGCCGTCCACGGAATTTTGGTTCAGGCCCCGTTGCCAAGACAAATCGACGAGACCACCATCTTCAATCAAGTTACACCAAACAAGGACGTCGACGGTTTCAACGCAACCAACCTCGGCAAATTATGCCAAGAAGACGAAGAAGCCTTCGTGGCTTGCACTCCCGCAGGCATACTTGAACTCCTCAAGCGATCAGGGACCGAAACCGAAGGGAAAAGAGCAGTAGTCATCGGCCGCAGCCTCATCGTCGGCAAACCCGCAGGTCTCCTACTTCTTAGAAAGGGAATTCCTGGAAACGCCACCGTCACATTTTGTCATTCGCGCACTTCCGAGCTGGCGACCGTGGCTCGAGAAGCCGACATCCTCATTGCGGCAATCGGACGCCCGGAATTCGTCACTCGCAACATGATTAAACCCGGAGCCGTCGTCATCGACGTAGGCATCAACCGTGTAGAGGATGCAAGCAAGAAGAGAGGTTACCGGCTTGTCGGCGATGTCGCCTTCGAGGAAGTGGCTCCTTTGGTTTCGAAAATTACGCCAGTCCCGGGAGGAGTGGGTCCCATGACCGTAGCCATGCTCATGCGTAATACGGTCAAGGCTTATCGTCTAGCCAAGGGAACCTGACCATTTTTCAATTCTCATTCCCATGTCACTATCTTCTCATTTCAACCCCGAAGAACCCCCAACCCTTATCTATGTCCAACCGGCATTTCCTCGCCGTCTGGTGGCCTTTGTAATGGATTTCATCCTCCTTTCCGTACTGCTGCAGCTGACCGCGCTTTTCCTTCCAAAGATTTACGGCGAAGAAGTGGAGCGGGAGTTTCACAACCTCATCCTCACAGCATCACAGCTCAATCCCGAAGACCACTTCGACACCGAGAAGATGGCCAAGTTCATTCGTGAATCAGGAGCGTCTGATCAAACCAAAGAAGTCATCGCACTCATCGTGGTTTGCGCTTTAGCCCTGCCCGTCACCTATTGTTTCATCGGCGAGTTCTTCTTTAGTGGCAAATCTCTCGGAAAAGCCACCTTCGGCATGCAGGCCTTGGCTCGACAAAACGGCCATCCGCCACGCTTCTTCATGGCGCTCGGCCGATCTATGTGCAAGGGACTTGCCATCCTCTGTATCCTGACACCCCTCTTCATCCCGGGCCTGCTCAACTTCTTTTTCGCTTTATTCAACAGGGATCGCCGTTGCCTCCACGATCTCTTGACGGGATCCTATACGGCACAGGCAGTCTTTCTGCCCACAGCCTCCCAAGAAGTTTCCGAAGATTCTTGAAACGGTTTCCCTTTCCGGCAAGTTTTGGAAATCCATGAAAATCGCCCTAGCATTCGTCGGCGCAGGCAAAATGGTAACTGCCATTGTGGAAGGTCTCCTTGCCAAGGACATATTTAAGTCCGAGGAGATGATCTGCGTCTCCGCACCTGACGGGACATCCGAAAAACTCGCAGCAGCAACCGGCATAAACCGAGCCGCAAGCCTTGAGAAACTCCTCGTAACTCATCCTGAGCGTCTTCTCCTCGGGTGCAAACCGCACCAGCGCGACCAGCTCGACCCCACCTTCCTTTCCCATGCCGAAGATTCGCTAGTCTTGTCCATCATGGCGGGCAAGACCCTCGGAGGCCTCAGAGCCAAGTTCCCCACCGCTAGAAACATCGTGCGATCCATGCCCAACACTCCCGGGCAAATCGGGGCAGGCGTCAGCGGCTATCTTTTTGTGGAGCCGCCAACGCCTGAAGACCGCACAGCCGTCGAACGTATACTTTCCGCCCTAGGCCTCGTGATCGCCGTGGACAAGGAATCGGACATCGACTGTGTTACCGCCATTAGCGGCAGCGGGCCTGCCTATCTTTTCGAGTTTGCCTGCGCTCTCGAGGAAGCCGGTGCGGAAATCGGGCTGAAAAGGGAGACGGCCAAGCAACTGGCCATCGAGACTATACTCGGCGCGGGCAGGCTGATGGCACGAAGCGATCATCATCCTGAGATTCTAAGAAACAACGTTACCTCTCCCAACGGCACCACCCAAGCCGCCCTCGAAACCTTTGCGGAAGGAAACTTTCGCGAACTTGTACGCAGAGCCGTAGTCGCCGCCCGCGACCGTTCCGTCGAGCTCTCCAATGCATGACCTGAGCCAAGGAGTAACGCTCGTGACGGGTGGAGCGGGCTTCATCGGCAGCAGCGTCGCCTGGGCTCTCAACAACCGCAACCTAACCAATATCTGGTTGGTTGACTTTCTTGAAAGTAATCCGGCCAAGCAACGAAACCTAAAGGCGATTACGCATCAGCGATATCTCGACGCTTCCGATCTGCGCGAGCTCGTGCGAACCAACTCACAAGACCTCGCGGAAATACGAACCGTCATTCACCTCGGAGCCTGTTCCAGTACGACTGAGACCAACGAGGATTACCTCCGAGACAACAACTTCCTCTACACCAATGAGCTTGCTGAGTGGGCCCTCGCCCAAAACGCCCGGTTCGTCTATGCCTCTTCTGCCGCCACCTACGGCGACGGTTCAGCCGGAATGGACGACAAGACCGACAGTCTGGACCGCTATCAGCCACTTAATCTCTATGGTTGGTCCAAGCACAAGTTCGATCTGCACGCTCGCGAGAACAACCTGCTCACCCAAATCGTGGGACTTAAGTATTTCAATGTCTACGGGCCTAATGAGGAACACAAGGGCGACATGCGTTCAGTGGTAAGCAAGGCCTTCGGTCAAATCAGAGAGACAGGCGGAATGACCCTCTTCCGCAGTCACCACCCCGAATACGAAGACGGCAAACAGCAACGCGACTTTTTATATGTCAAGGATGCCGTCCGCATGACCCTTTTCCTTGCTGAAAACGATCAAGCGAACGGCCTTTTCAACTTGGGTTGTGCCGAAGCAAGAACATGGCTCGACCTCGCCCGCGCCATCTTCACCGCTCTTGACCGGAAGCCCGTCATCACCTTCATGGACATGCCCGAAGCCATTCGCGACAAATACCAATACTTCACCCAAGCCGATGTCTCAAAGCTCCGAACCGCCGGATATAGAGACGCCTTTTTCAATTTGGAAGAAGCCGTCTCCGACTATGTCCGCAACTATCTCCTGCCCGACAAAAGGCTGGGAGAGTAAGCTCAACTCTGCCTTTTCCGAAAAAGAACAAAACCGACAAAAAGAGCGACTACAAGCAAGGCCCCAGTCACTAGAGCGAACCGATTGGAGACCGAAAGCAAGTGAGTGTCGGCATCGTCTTCAGTAGCCGAAATAGGTTTTCCCTCACCCTCATTAACCATGGTCAACATTTTTTCCGGCGCATCGTCGGTTGAGAAGAAGGATTCCTCGACCTCGGGGACTTTAGAATCAGCGGTAGCCAAGATGACGGTTTCTTCAAAGGGTCGTTCAACCTCATCATCCTCGCCACGACCCGCGACGGGAACGTCGAGACCGAATTCGGCAAAGGCGACCAAATCACGCTTGGCACCTTTTTTTCCTGCTATGGCTCCCGAATGGGCTCCGGGTTCATGAATGGAACCAGGTTCATTGGGAGAAACTTCATCCGAAGAGGAGGGTTTTGCCTTAAGTTTTGCGGGAGAAGTCACTGGTAAGGGTCGTGCCGCAATCACACCGTTCGAAAAATCCTTGTCCCTTTCTTTCAAATTAGGGACAACAGGAGTGGGAGACGATTTAGCGGGGACCGATGACGGCTTAGGAGATTCGCCATTGCGTCCTGGAACACTAACGGATCGCTTGGACTCTTCTTCAGCCGCGGGATCGGGAATTGACTCTGAACGAGGCCCGGAGTCTTCCCGCGTAAGTTGCGGGGCTTTGCCACTACGCCCCAAAGCCTCTCGTTCCTTCTTGGACGAGGGCGAATCAAGGGGGGCGACTTGCCTGTTTGCAAGAAAAGGAGATGGGGCGGAGACACTTGGCCCAGGTATCGGAGCCTTTGGAGAAACGGAGGCATCGGCTCGACGAGACAACTGAAAACCAGCGCTTGCCGCGGAAGCTCCACCGGAGACGGATGCAGTCCGCTTATCGACGGTATTGGCCTCGATGAATGAACGAACAGTGCCTGTAGGCAAATTGTTCTTTTCGGCGAAGTCCAAGGCTTCATCCAGATTCTCGCCCGATCCACCTGCGGGATCGAGAACAATCACTCTTGAGTCGTTAGGCTGAAGGTCACTGGCGAGAAGTTTCCCCTCGTCCCCAAGCTTTTCGTTGAGACCCTCGATGTCATTTGCGAGACGATCATTGAAAATCGCCTCTGGCCCCCTAATCACCTCGGCATCAATAACTTCGAAATCGGAGGAAAGAGCCAGTGCCCCCGGCTCGGCAAAAGGAGCAGCGTCGGACTGCAAGCGATCCAATCCTGAAAGGGATTCTTGTCTTTGCCGCAACCTGATCTTTTGCAAGGTTCCATCCGCTTCCTTTCCACTCGAGGGTTTCCGGACGACTTCCATAGGCGTGCTCTCCGAGACCACCTCCGAAGCATCCTCAGCGGCAAGCGCCATGTCCTCGCCATGCTCGGCCTGCTGCAAGACGGAGCGCACGATAATACCCGTGGCTCCAAACGCCAAAGCGGCTGCGGCAACCATTGGAAGAAAGCGCAAGAACTTCTTTCGTGGTCTACCGGCATTCTCGGAAATGACCTCAAATGGCACGGGGTCATTTTCTTCCTCGGATTCGTCGCCCCCGGGTTGCCTCTCAACCCACAATTCCTCCAACTCACGGCGTCGATGCGAATCGAGACGGAGGTCTTCGACTTCGAGCTGACCTTTGCTTCGCACAGCTTCGCCAATGAAATCCAGCGATCGATCCAGACGGTCGCGGTATGCCCGCAGACTCGCGTCCTCGGCCAAGATCGAGCTTATGGCCGCGACCTCCTTCGGGTTTAGTTCATTCAACAGGAGAGCGAGTACACGCTCCTCGAGCGCTTCACGTTCATCCAAAGGTTTCTCGTTCGTTTCGTCTTTCATCCGAATGCCCCTTCCCTTTTCATTTCCAAAGCCAAAAACTTGATTGCGTGGTGCAGTTTGTAGCCGACGTTGCCCACGGTCATGCCCGTACGGACGGACATATCCTTGTATGACAGTTCTTCAACGAATTTCATCCTGACCAAATCTCTGACGTCCTCGGCCAAACGTTCCAGGCAAAGCATCGCCATTCCCACTGATTCGAGACGCTCGATTCGGGCGTCCGGCAAAGGTTCTTCATCAGGAACCTCCAAGGTCGGACCCTCCTCATCCTTACCCGCAATAGGACTGAAGGGAATAACCTTCCCATGCTTTCGCTTGTGGGAAAATGAAAGATTTCTAGCCGTGCGATAGAGCCAGGCCTTGGGTTGACGCACCTCGTCGAAATGACGGTGTAGCCGCAGGAAACTTTCCTGCACCACGTCCTGTGCTTCTTCTCGGTCGTTCATTAAGCGGTTTACATAGGCAAGCAAAGGTCCCTCCATGACGGCGAAAAGATCCGCAAGGGTGGACGGATTCTCGTCTGCCTCGCTCTTTTCGGTGGTCACTTCCCCGGATATCCTGAGGGTGGAAACTTGCATGAACGTCGTTCTGAATATTCGTCTTTCATTCTTTATGACGCGACAAACAGGAAATTCTTGGAAGAAAATTTCATTTTATCGGAAGAAATATGTTCAAGTAAGTCAAAAAATAAGCTGCGCATGTTTCAACTTGCGGTAAATTGCTCGTTTCGAAAACTCCAGACCAATGAATAAAACCTTGATCCTCATCCAGTGATCTCGAACGGCAAGCCAGACCTTCGGGATCAGGAATTGCTGTTCTGCTTCGACGTGAAAGGCGAAAGAGACTGAGCACGGCGTTCCTTCGAAAAACCTGCGGATGAACGATTCAGTCTATCGCCAAATGGTTCGCTTGGCGGAAACTGAAGTCGAGCGGGCCCAAAGTGATCTTCCGGATGATCTGCTGAAGGAAGCGCAATCAGTTCCAGTCATCTTGGAACCGCGTCCCAGTGACGAACTTGTCGCGAACGGGATCGAGCCTGACCTGCTGGGACTATTCAGCGGCCATGCCTATCCTGATGAAGCAGGAGATCCTCCCGCCCCACCCCAAGTCTTCCTGTTTCTGGAGAACTTGTGGGGCTACTCGGAAGAAGACGAAACAACCTTCGCAGAGGAAGTCCGCATAACTTACCTTCATGAACTTGGGCACTACTTGGGATTGGAAGAATGGGACTTGGAGGCTAGGGGGCTAGGATAAATGAAAGGGCGTCCCGGTTGCCCGAGACGCCCTTTTCGGTAAAACGGTTCTGAAGAAGGGTTTGCCTTACATCATGCCGTGGTCGTGATCGTGACCGCCCGGCATCGGTTTCTCTTCCTCCGGAATGTCCGTAATCATGACATCCGTGGTGAGCAAGAGACCAGCAACGGAACCTGCGTTCTGTAACGCCGTGCGCGTGACTTTGGTCGGGTCAACTACG
>CAZWTI010000246.1:0-5157 GCA_964637065.1 uncultured Puniceicoccaceae bacterium | reverse complement strand
ACCTTTTCCACCAAAAGCCGCAAATAAAATAGCCCCAAATACTAAAGCTGTAGCAATCTGTATAGCGGTTTTTGTCCTAATATTTTCTATAGCTATTCTACTTGATTGATCCTGCCTATCTCTTTCTAAAGAAAAATCCCTTAGTCTTTGATTTTCTAGTGATCTAAAATAAGCGTTAAATGGCTCTGATAAATCCTGAATCCAACTACCGCCCCTTGATGATTGGGCAGGTAATGTACCTACAGGGTTATTATCTTGAAATAATGGTTTACTTGTATCTGCCATTGTTGAAGGCAAAAAACCAAAATTTTGATTTTCTAAAACAGATAAAGATACTGACATTTAAACACCCCCTATCTATTAAAGTTTATCATATCTTGAACTACAGTAACAACACTACTATTAGTTACACTCGAAGTTAACTGTAACTGCAACTGTGATAAATCACTAGCAACCAATCTACCAGTTAAACGCCCATAGGCATAAAGCGGTAAATTATAAATACCAGTAGTATGTGGTACACCTGCATAGTTATTAACAGTTTCTAGTGGCCCAGTATCAGATCTCCAGTAATCAAAACCAAGTGAAGATAAGCTTACATCTGAATATAAGCTATCTACTAGCGCGTCTGAGCTATTTCTACCAATTAACAAAATGTTTTTATATTGGTTAAGTGATCCGCCGCCTACAGGTAAATTAAGTTGTACTGTACCTGTAGAAGTTAAAGTAATTGTATTGTAGCGTAATTCCCTAATTCCATAGGTAACAGGCCCC
Source organism: uncultured Puniceicoccaceae bacterium (assembly GCA_964637065.1). Taxonomy (GTDB): domain Bacteria; phylum Verrucomicrobiota; class Verrucomicrobiia; order Opitutales; family Seribacteraceae. The sequence goes on along the minus strand of CAZWTI010000246.1, from coordinate 4,383 downwards.
GCAATCCCAGTATTTACTAAAGCTGTCATAGATAACGTTGCACTATCAAAACTTGTTACGTTAGTAATTGTTGGGCTGGCAAATTGTACTTGAATACTTGCTGTCTCTACCCCTGCTACATTTCTTAAATCAAGGTAACTATCTTGCGGCCTAACGCTTGATTGTGAGTTATTAAGCGGTCCATTGTTTGCAAATGGAATTACAAAACCTATTGTACTTGTTACCTGTGTACTTGCTGTGTCAACCAATGTACTTTCAACTGCTTGGCCTGTAGCAATGTAAGATAATTGTGGCAATATGTAACCTGCTAAAGATACCCTTCTTGATGATCCATTTACAAGAATAGATAGATCAGATATAACACCCATTAAATTATTAGTTGTTAATGTTGGTGTTGATCCTGCATTTGTATGTACAATGCTTAATTCACAATAAATACCACCTAGAATATCTAGCGGTAAATCTTGCGAAATTGTACTAGTAAAATCAGTTGTTGTGATATTACTAATTCTTTTATACTGTGTTATTCCTACCATTTTTTTTTAAACCTTCCTTTATGAATTATTATTATTGTTATTTCTACCTAAACTAGGTACCGCCAATTGTGGCGGAATTAATGGGTTAACAAAACCCAAATAAATTACACTTCCTAAAGCAATAAAAAAAGCTGTTTGAAAGTTTTTTTGTGTAAATATTCTTTCCATTTTAAATGATCCCCCTTACTAGCGGCCCTACTACTCTTGATGTCATAAAGCCAACGATCATACCCAAAACTATACCTTTTGTTGCATTCATATTGAATACCCCCTTGTTTAATTGTTAAAATAATTTTATAAAAAAATTATAACTTTATCAAACAAAAAATTTTTTTTTACTATATTTTTCTATAACTATTTTTGAATTATTGTAATTTATAGAAATTAAAAAATAACGATCATACTATCAAAAGTACCCGAGCTTTTTTTATCACTAAATTTTAACCTACCTTTTACAAACTCAATTTTTTTACAATTAGGGATAATATGATCATGAAAAATTTTTGTACTTGTACTAACTGGTAAAAGCATTACAACAGTTTTGCCCTTTTGGCTTTCTGTTATTGCTTTCAATATAAATAATTCTTTTAACTTTTGTGAATAGGGCGGGTTTACAAAATTAGATTTACCCCATTCACATTTTAAGCCATCAAAATTAGGATTTATAGGGCATGGATCAAAATCAAAATTATATTTATCGTTTAATTTATTATAAAAATCTTTCGGGGTTACCCAGTTATCATTTTGTTTAGGGTTTTTTGGTTTCATTTATTAACCATCAACCAAATAAAAGCAATTAAAATTAAAAAAAAAGATACAAAAAATAAATATACATAATTAAAATTTACCTTTTAAATTTAAACCATCTGCATAAATATAACATTCGTGATCGCTAAAATTTAAATTTTGTATTAATGTTTTTGTATCTTGATCGTTACTTGGAAAATTTTGAGCTAAAGAAGTTAAGCTGTTTGGCTCGGTACATTTAAAAATAATTGATATAAAACTATTAAATGTCATTAATGTAGGTACACTCTGGGGCCTTCTGCTTGTAAAAATAACGCTACAATTTTTGTGTCTATGATAACTCATTAAATTAGTTATATAGGGCGTGGCTATTTTACTTTCCAAATATCCTTCTATGTCATCAATTATTAATAATGTGTTATCCATTATTAAACAACACCCTACCGCCATTTCTAAAATATTAGGGTTACATACATTAATAAACAAACTTTCATTGTCTTGTAATTCAGCTACATCTTGTACCATTGTTTGCGGGTGTATAATAGTTTTTTTGTATGGCAATATATCAATATAGGCCCCTGATAAAACTATAATTTTTTTATTTAAGTTTTTTAGTGTTGGGGTTTCTAATACTTTTTTTAAAGCTGTGGTTTTACCTGATCCTGATTGGCCATAAATACCTAATACGCGATCTTTTAAGCAAATGTCTAATTTTTGTATAAATTCTTTATTGTCCATCATTATCCGCTTGATTAATTTCATTGGATAATTCGTTTAAATATGAAGAAACCATACTAATCTGAATTTCTATTTCTGGCGTTATTTCTACGTTATTATTTAATTTATATAAAACTACTTTTAGCATATCTTCTAAACCTAAAGCTAAAGGCCTACCAATTTTTACTGTGTCAAATTTCTTTAGGCCTTCCAATTTTACTGTATCAAATTCCATTAGTAGCCCCCATTTAATCTTTTTTGTCTTATTATAGCAAACTTTGTGATCCACCCTTCTAATTCACTTTCGTTATATTCTCTACCTTCTAAATAAGTAGTTAACCATAAGTGTAGATCGTCTATGTTTTCTTTATCCATTAAAAAAGGAAATACATTTAATATATTACTTTCATATAAATAATTTTGTATTTCACTTAGTGTAACATCATCAAAAAAAGTATTTTTTTTAGTAAAATGTAATTTCATCAATTCATTTTACCCCCTGTGTTGTTTTTTGGTAAATCATAATTTACTATCTCTGGTGTAAATTCCTGATCTTCCATCTTTTTATTATTATCATTTTTTGGTTTTATGTCAATATTTTCATTATTTTGTTGAAATACATCTTTTAATTTTCCTTTTTTGTGTTGTATTAATGGATCAACACATAATAAAGCGGCCCCACCAAAACATATATATTCTGGTTTCATATCAAGGCCTACATCTTTTGCATATTGATCTACTACTGTGTGGGCTGACATTTCCCAAATATCAATTAATGGGTTAATTATTTGTTTTAAATATAAAGGTAAATCCCTTTTTTGGTAATACATTATAAAACCTGCTTTTGCTAATCTAACAGCATGATGTAAATCTATTGTACTTTCTGTAGACTGTCTTTTTTCATCTTGTGGTATTTCTGTTTGCTTTTGTTTTTCTTTATTTTGCCCATTACTACTTTCTTTATTTATTTTAGAATAAGCATTTTTAACATGGTTTAACCCTAATTCTTTTATTGCATTTGTATCTATATTGTTTTCCATACTACTATTACTATATATTATATTATATATATATAAAGTAAGTAGTAGTAGTAGGGGGTGTGGAAACTGTGGAAAACTCTATATAAAATAGATAAAACCCTTTAAAAATCGTGGTTTTTTTATTTTTTTTTTCCACAATTAATTAACTTTTTTTTAACACTAATTCACAAAAAAAAATAGAAAAAACCAATTAAAGGCCCTAAGGGGCCTAACGCTGTGGATAAGTGGTATATTTTGTGGATAAATGTTAATAAAATGTTTATTGTTTGTTTATAAAAATTTATGTTATTATTTAATTTATGGAAAAACAAAAATTGACAAAAGAAGAATTAAAAGAATTAAGATCGAAAAATTTAAATAGAAAAGGAAGGCCGAAGGGGGCAAAGAATAAAGTTACTGAAAGTAAACTAGTAAACATGATTGAAACCTTTATGAGAGATCGCAACCAAGAAAAAATAAATATTAAAGAAAAAGCTAAGGAAGTTGTAACACCAGTAGAAGAAATACAATTACAAGAAGTAATAACAGAAGTTAAAGAAAAGCCGCTTAAACCTGATCCAGTAGAAAAACCAGTAAAACAAATAAAATTAGAAAATAAAACAGAAAAACCCCAAAAAGACTGGATCGATGATTTATTCGACTAATCAAAACGCCATAGAGGGCCTGTATTGCGTTTTTTTTAAAAATAGGTACTAAACCCCTAGATTTTTTTCTGAACTTTCTTGTATCTTCTCTTATATGTTCTTAATGCTTTTTCTTTTTCTTTTTTAGATAACTTTTTATTAGCTTTAAGCATTTTAGAAAAATTTTTAAATGTTATTGGCATACTTACCCCCTTTTCTTTTTTAAATAATTATATAAAGATTTACCCCCCCAACCATCTATAGCAACTTGCCGCCTTTTTGTTGGGTTTTTTTCTTGGGCCTTAATTGATCTAGCTAGAAAACTATATATTTTTCCTTCTCTATTTTTAGAATAATACCCTGTTGTTAACTGTTTAGCGGTTTTAACTCCGCTACTTGTCATGGGTTTATCTTTAAATTCGTTACGCTTTCTTAAAGCATTTTTAGCGTTTTTAATTGCTTGTTTTGGTATTGGCATTGTATTTTATATAATTAACTCCATTATAAAGGATCGTGGCCCCGCCAATAACATATAATAAAAATTTGGCGTTTTCTGTTTTTTGTTTATTGGCTAATGTCATTAAATAGGGGCCAATAAAAAAAACATCTATTAATCTTATAAAACCGCTTTTACCATTTTCATTATTGTTAAAATTAGTAATCCAAGTGATCATGATCTACCTAAAGCTAATAAAATTAAAATTCCTGCTACAACCGCCA
>CAZWTI010000245.1:0-7767 GCA_964637065.1 uncultured Puniceicoccaceae bacterium | reverse complement strand
CCGACCGCTAAGGGAGACAGCCTCGCGGACGAATCCAAGTTCATGAAGCTCAGTTCAATTCCGAATGGAAACGTGCGGGAGTTCTTATGGAGGTACTCGGATTTGGAGAGTTATGCCAAGGGGGAACAATTCTACCACGAGGGCAAACTTTATCAGGCAAATGGTCAGTTTTCTCCCGTCGTTGAAGAAGTCGGTAAAGCGGACGCTCAAAGCGTGATGTCGACCTCTCAAGTTTATGCTGCGGGCGACGTCATGTTGTACAATGGCGTCTATTATCAGGCCTATGAAACGGTGCAGAGGCTTCAAACCCTGCCCAATTCGAATACTGCTGGAGAAAAAACTCCTGAAGGTTTTCTTGTCTTGGGGGCGTCGTTGCCTTCGCTCGGTATGGAAAATCCGGAACTGCTTTCGTTGGCTCCGGACGCTAACCAAACTGTGGCAAAGGGGCAGTATTTCATCAAGAAGAGCATAGACTCGGTCGACGTCATCAAAGGAGGAGCCGGTTATCAGGTAGGAGACTTGCTCGACTTTGCAGGTGGCAGTACAACGTCCGTGCAGGGCACCGTCTCTTCCGTGGATGCAACAGGAGGGATCACGGCCATCAGCATTTCCGATTATGGATCCGGCTACGATTTGGCTCCAAATGTTTCCGTACAGAGCGCCACCGGTTCCGGGGCAACTCTCTCGGCGACTATTGTCTCTGACGACAAGTACTACATAGCTCTACAGGACTTCGATACCAATGGCGATCCTTCGTCTGTCTTTGATCCTGCGGCAAAAGACCCGGTGTCGGGCGCCTTGATCCATGCCGACAAACTTATGGAGGTGGCGACTTACGTCGACAATTCCGTGAAGACCATTGATCGGTCTCAATCCTCCCTCAGTTTCAAACAGGGAGAGATTATCTACGATCCGACTGGAGATGCGCACTACCTCGTCAAGAGGAGCTTTCCGGAACTTTATGGTTCGCAGTTGGATACGGTGAAAAGAGTGCAGGAATTCAATCCCGCTGACCCGCTCTGGGAATTCAATCTTCGGCAAATTTCACCGAAGTTGGCCGGTACGGACAAGACGTCTATCGTTCGTCGTACCAATCGTGGGAAATTTGATCCTGAGCTCGGTAGAGCTAACGAGGTGAACCTTGGATTGGCCGAGGCTATCTTGCAGAAGGGCGAGATCGTAGGGTTCAGCATGCTTGGAGAAGGGCAGGGGTACCCCCCCCCTGATTCACTTTTCGTAGAAGGCATTGAACTCGAGTTACGTTCAGGTGCCATTCATGGGTATCAGCGTTTGAGGCTGGAGGAGATGGAGGTTTTTCGCCAGCACCTAAACGGCTTGGCAAAGGATTTCGTCTCCCAGATTAACAAAATTTACAATCCTGAGGACGCGCCGGGCGGATATGTCTTCGGGTTCGATGGCTTCCTGAGTCGATCCGTCCAGAATGTTAACGAGATCATGGAGGACTCGTATGGTCTGACGGGGGTGGAGGGAGATGGAGAATTTTTTCTTTACCGAGATGAAGTCGAAATGATCGTTCCCTATCCTGAAAAGGATACATTCCAATTGACTTATGCCGCGCCTATTTTCCCTGAGGAGCTTGCGGGGCAGGTTCCATACGTTCGCAATAATCCCGAAAAGGATGCGGAAATATTGATAGAGCTTGGTGATGCCGCAAAGGTTTATGGATCGGCCGGTCGCATGAAACACGTCACCGTGGAAATGGATCTAGAGTATGCGGGGGACGATGGACTCAAGGGCACTGCTGACGACGGGCGCATGATATTGCACGGGTACGAGAAGATTCCCTTCCGCATGCAACAAGGCGACAAGTCCTTTGTGTTCGGGGACAGCTTTCAGTTTGATTCCGTCCCGCTTGATTCTTGGAACGTGGCGAAGAGCATGCGGGTCAACAAAGGCTTCACCGTCGACTCCGTCAAGGCTACGCTCGAGACAACCGAGGGAGCCAATGAAATCGCTCTCGCCATTGCCGAATTAGGGAATAAGGAATTTACGGATCGGGTATCCTCGATGAACACTGCCATAGGCAACGCTCTTTCGGACGTGGGAGACAACCTTGAGCACCAAAAGGCTGTGGAGCGATTGCTTCTCGACGAGCGTCAAGCGGTAAGTTCAGTTTCCATCGACGAGGAAGTGGCCGACCTCATGCGTTTTCAGCGTTCTTTTCAAGCTTCCGCAAAGGTTCTGTCGACCTTGGATCGCATGCTTGAGTTGGTTGTAATGGGCCTAATTCGATAATCGTTTTTTTGCCGAGTCCTAATGCGAATTCCTAATCTCAGTACTGCGGAAAACATTACCGAGACCATCCGCAGGATGGATCAGCGGCGTCTCGAGTTGGAGCAGCAAGTTTCTTCCGGCCAGAAGATTACGCTGCCCGAAGACGATGGCATGCGGATGGGTCGACTGATTAAACTCGATACCGAGAAAAGCACTCTGACCCAGTATCGACGCAATGCTTCCTACGCTACCGAATACCTTAACGCAGGTCACTTGAACCTGGACAAATTGCGTGAAGTCACCGTGCGTGCTCAAGAAATTGCGAGAGTGGCCGGGTCGGGTCTGAACGCGTCCGCCATGGAGACCTATGGATACGAGGTAGATCAACTTCTCGAGGAAGCTCTTAATCGCGTCAACTCAACGCATCGAAAGCGAGCCCTTTTTGGCGGAACGGAGACTACGTCAGGGTTTCAGTCATCCGAAGTACAACTTGGAAAACGTTTCCAAAAGACCTTGTCTTTCGTCGACAACTATGTCGGTAGCAGTAACCCCGATGGGAAGCGTGAGCTGTCACAGGGCGATGAAATCTGGGTAAACGCCAACGGGCACGAATACGTATTGAAGGCTAAGACTTCCGGTTTTACCACGGAACTGGCGGCTGCCGCCATAGCGGAGGCAATCAACAACGACATTGGCGATTTATACGACGTCAACGACAAGCTTAGTAAAAATACGTCTTCCGATTTTGAAGTTTTCGTGCGCGGGAGCAAAGAGTCCGGGCTACGCAACAAAAACGTCAAGGTGACTGCCTCGACCTCTGGTCAGGGTGATCTGATCTTGGTTGCGGGCGTGGACGAAGATTTTGACGCTTCGGCTCAGCAAGTAACCAAGTTTGATCTGCAGTTCTACTATCCTGACGGCATGAAGCAACAACTTGATGCTGCGGTCGTCGGCAAGGCTTTCGACGATCTCACTCTGGATGAAAAAAAGACCACTGCCCAAGGTGTTTTTGCCACTAATTGGGCTTCTGCGAATTTTGGTGATACGAATTTTCCCGACGGCAACGATTTTTTCCCGAGACCCTCGAAACTAACCCTGGATACCATTGCCGCCTCGCAAACTGTTACTAGGGCGGCGACCCAGGCGGACGTTGATGCGGGCAAGGCGACAACCTTGGGAGAGAACATCCAGGTTAATGTGAGATTCTTTGATGAATTGACCGCCCAGGAGAAGGCGGCACTTGGTCCTCAAGTCTTCGATGAGGCTTGGAGCAGAGACCTCGGATCATCAGCCAGTTACAGCACCACTTTTGGTTCTGATTATTACTTCCCGAGACCCACTCAGCTAAAACTTGATGCCGCTGCTGCCGCTCAATTCAATGGAAAGTCTTATCAGGAACTCACCCCAACGGAAAAGGAGAAGATTGCCCTGGAGGTTTTTGGCGGGAGTTGGGAGCGTGATCTTGCACTGTCCAATTCCAAAGTCGTTGGAACCAGCAGGGCCACAATTCATCACCCGACCGACTGGAAAAGGTTATCCCCTTACCAATACGGCGACTTGGTGAACTTCGATGGAAAGATTTGGCGTTCGCGTATTGATGCCAATTGGAATCATAAGCCCGGAGAAGTGAATTCCGGCATTTGGGAAGAAGTACCAAGTGAGTACAAGGTCGAGAGAGAAGATTGGAAACTTACTGTTTCAGGTACACGAACTCGTGACTACTGGCTATCCCCAGATGGGAAGATGTATGACCGTGAACAGGATGCGGTTGAACAAACTCGACAGATTGTCATCCAACAGGGTTATGTCAAAACCCCTGCCGAATTATCTTCTGAGATCGCTCGCCTGACCAAGCATGTAACTTATGCCGTTCCACAATTTTCTGCAACCGGCTCTGAAAGCGGAGACGCCTTGGTTGCCTTTGATTCTCAAACTCAAGAACATTTTCTCGCGACACCAACAGAAGGTGGTTCTCTCATAACCGGGACCTTTTTACATGGTGAGTTTACGCGAGACGCGAGTTCTTCCGGGGGGTTGCCGGGCAAGGCCAGTCTCAATCACGCTGCCGGAGATGTTGTTTTCCGCCAGGGTAGATACTATTTGGCGTCGCAGGGCATTGGGGCAGGAGATGATCGTTCGGCTTGGGAACATTTGAGCCAATGGGAGTGGGACGAGAGTTTGACCAATTACGTGCCGCCCAACAATTTGGGTGATCATGACCCAAGTGCTGCCTTGGCCGTCAAGAAAGGGCAGCATGTTTTTGATGCGGGTAATAGCCAATACTATCTAGCGACTACCGACCTCACGATTCCTGCTGGTACCGCTTTGAATCAAGTCACAGAATTGAAGACTGTCGACTCTCGCAGCGATGGGAATGTTTTGCTTTTGGGCGAGACACTTCCTATTCAAGGCAACGAGAAGACTTTTTCAACTGAGCGTCCCCTAGACTTGTTGATGGGAGAGTACCTGTACGATAGGGATAATAATAAATACTACGTAGCCACGGAGAACATCACTCTAGATCAAAATCAGGCCAGCGCATTTGATCCCCAAGTATCCAGTTCCCTTAAGCTCGTGCCCGCCAGTTTTGGAGAACAAGGTGCCGATTGGTCTCCTGCGTTTGAGTATAAAAAGGGGCAAATTGTTAATTATAACGGACGCTATTACCAGTGTCTTCAGGATAACTGGAAGAACGTGGCTCAGGATCCGAGAACCCTTAGCGACTTTGTCGTTTTGCCTTCGGATGAGTCCATTCCCGTTCTTGTCCAAGGATCGGGAGACACCAAGAAAGTTGCAAATTTTGCATGGGCTTCCGTAGAAAAACCGCTTGGCCATGTCCTCAAGTTTTCGGTCGAAGAGGAGGACACCGCAACAGTCGATCTACCTTCTGCGGGCACAGGAGGAACCACTGCAAAAGCCAAAGTTATGGTTGATTCTTTTGGACATGCCGTCGGTATGAGAGTGGTCGATTCCGGACGGTATTTTTCAGGGACGTCCACGAACGGGGAAATCCTCCCCCCGAGTTTCGACTTTGCGAAAGTCTTGCTTCCCGACGGGCAGGAAAAAGAAGTAAAAATCTTTTGGTATCAAGACTTTACGGATCCCGGCGCTTGGAAAATATCTGGGTTTGATTTTGAGGATCAGACCATTCCCACGGGTATCAAACCTGGGCCTGAAAAGGGAGATACCTATTCATTTGCCACGGGTTCCAAGACTTTTTTGGAACATCGCGATGACAATGGATCCATTGTGGATTTAGCCTACAACGGTTCTTCTGAGAACTCGGAATTCTATGTGGGACACAACAGCAAAATCTCTTCACTCCTCGAGTCAAAAAATAAGGGCACCGAGGAATTGGGCGACGTGGTTTCATCACTCGTCGACTTGAGGGAAGCTCTTCGCAACGCAAAGCCTTCTGCATATGCGGCGGAAGTCGAAGCTGCGAACCAACAACTTATTGCCTTGGAGGAGAGAGTGGTGGACAAAATGGGCGAGCTTTCGGCCAAGATGGTTCGCATGGAGACGGTGAAGTCGCATGATGAGGATTACTTTATGGAACTGGAGGAACGTATCTCCCGTGACCTCGACGTCGATTTGTCCGAGGCTATCATGCGTTTGATGCGGGCTTCCACCGCTTATCAAGCCTCCTTGCAGGTGGGTGCGCAGTTGATAAACACTTCACTCCTTAACTACTTGTGAAATTAATCTTGTCGCACTTGCCCGCCATTTGCCTTGAAATGAATTCGATTCGCTCGTGAAACTAAACTTGGAAGAAGAACTCCCCGATAGCACAGATTCGGAGCCTGACGTGCGCAACGAGGTCTCCCTGCCTCAGGGATTGTTCGGTTTTCCCGAAATACGCTCCATGGAGCTTGTATTTGACAAAGACGAGTTGCCTTTCATGTGGTTGCGTGAGCAGAAACAAGATGGGTTGGCTTTCGTCGTTCTCGAACCTGCTGGTATTGTGCCTAATTATTCCGTCGAGATTTCCGACGACGATGTGAAGGTCTTGGGCATTACGGGTTCGGAAGACACGATGATTCTAAACATCGTGACGATTTCCCCTGATCATCCAGGCAAGATTTCCCTGAATCTCGTCGGTCCGATTATCGTCAATCGCCAAACCTTGGTGGCCAAGCAATGCATCATCAGCAACCACGAGCAATACTCTGCTCGCCACATGATCGAGGTCGGCGAGAACGAGGCCTAGATAATTCCACGCTAGCGGAATAGACGATATGCTTATCCTTTCCAGGAAAATAGACCAAGCCATAAAGATTGGCGAAGACATCGAGATTGCCATTACGAAAATCGAGGGAGATTCCGTAAAGATCGGGATTACGGCCCCTCGTTCCATTGCCATCCTTCGCAAGGAGATTCTTGAGGAAATGGAGTCATCAAACAAGGCCGCCGCCGCCGCCGCTATGCCCGCCAAGGGCGCGCTTGTGGCGAGTTCGGCCAAGCAACTGATGGCCCAACTCAAGGCAAAAAAGGCTGCAACTCAGGCATCCGGTCAATCGGTTCCGCCGAAAGCCGAAAAAGTCACTTCTCCATAAGTTGCGGTTATTGAAGGCAGCCCAACCTGTTCCTGCTCGGAATAAGGGTCCTCTTTTTTTTTTTCAACTTTGGACATAAATTGTTTGTCAGACACTGTAAGCGAATTATCTTAAAACGCAGTAATTTCGGCATTTATCCGATTTTTCTCAACCAGTAGTATTACTTGTCATGACTTATTCAAAATCAATGTTCATATTTTCTCGAATCGTTGGGGTGTGCGCTTTTCTAGCTTTGTGCATGCCCTTGATTTCTGGTGGAGACCTTGCTGCCCAGGCAAAGAAAGCAAAGAAAGACCCTGCTCTCGACCTCTACTTTAGTGCAAATGCTCTCTACAATCGTGGTCTTTACGAATTGGCTGTGGATGAATTCACGAGCTTTGTTGCTAAGTATCCCACTCATGCCAAGGCGCCCTATGCCAACCTTGGCTTGGGTTTGTGCCTTTTCTCCACCGGCAAGCTGAAGGAAGCCGAACCCGTCTTCGCCAGGATTGCGACTAATGCCAAGATTACGGCTATTGCCCCAATCTTCAACCTTCGCGGTCATTGCCTTCTCAGCCTTGGGAAGTTTCCCGATGCGGAAAAGGCGTTCGCCTCCACCATTTCCAAAGACAAGAATCCGGCCAACTTGGCCGATGCCTATGCCGGTTACACCGAAGCCCTGTACAACCAAAGCAAATGGCCTGAGGTGGTAAAAGCTTCCGACGAAGCCTTGAAGAGAGCGCCTACTGCGGCTTCCGCCCCCCGTGTCGGCCTTCAGGGAGCATTGGCCCGTTACGAGCTTGAAAAATACCCGGAAGCCAAGGCAATCCTGATCAAGCTAAAGACTACGAAGGAGGCCGCCGACGAGTTCAAGCAGCATGTTTCCTTCCTCATGGGCGAATGCCTGCGGCAGGAAGAAGATTACAAGAATGCAGCTCTTTCATACGACGAAGCTCGCAAAATCAAGGGATCCTTCACCATGGAGGCTCATTATCGG
>CAZWTI010000244.1:0-2539 GCA_964637065.1 uncultured Puniceicoccaceae bacterium | reverse complement strand
GGGTTCGTGGGGTATTTCGCAGTACGCGACTACCCGGAAGTTGTCGAGTCTTGTAGCTCATGCACAATCAGAGTTCGTACTTCTCGGGAGGAGGCCAAGATCATGAGCTTCGTCATCAACACCAACATAGCGGCAATCACCGCTAATTCTCATACCAACAGGGCCCTTAATGGTCTTGGGAAAAGCTTGGAAAATCTCTCCAACGGCAAGCGTATACAAGGATCTGCGGATGATGCGGGGGGACTTTCCGTAGCCCTCAAGCTTAATTCGAGAAATATCCGCACGGAAGCCTTGTCGCAGAACGCCCAGAATGCTCTTTCATACCTGCAAGTACAGGACGGGTATCTGAAGACAATTGGCAAAATCCTAAATCGGTTCGGTGAGCTTCGGACCATGGCCCATGACGTCACTAAAAATGCAGCAGACGTAGAGAATTATAATAAGGAATTCATGGAACTCCAAATGCAATTGGGTTCCATTGCTACCGAAGAATTCAACGGGTCCAGCCTTTTTACTCCATTAACGATGTGGCCTCCTGCTGATTGGAATCCTGACGTTTCGGACAACCCCAGAATAAACAGAGAGAAAGGAGCGTTGACCGATAATCACTCGCAATGGCCGAACAGAAGGCAAGTAAGCTTCGACAAATATTCGAGATCACTTTCGCTTCAGCCAGACGGTGGAACAAATATCGGAAGCGTTTCGCTGAGTGTGGTCAATAGCAATTATATCTTGGCCCTCAATATGCCCGCTCTGATGGCGAAACATGGTCCTGGAAGCGTCACTTTTTTGGCGAGAGGGGAATTCGTCATTAACAATATTCTGGCAATTTCCATTGGACAGATAACCAACGCGATCGGGAAATTAGCAGAGACTCGAGCCGAAAACGGAGCTGAGCAAAACGCCGTCCGAAATGTCTATGATCAACTGCAGTCGAGCCTCGTCAACTTGGAGAATGCCCAGGGGAGAATCATGGATGCGGACATAGCGTCGGAGACTACCCGACTGACCAAGCATAAGATCATGCGTGATGCTGGTGTCTCCATGCACCTGCATGCCAACAGGCTTACCAACCTTGGACTCACGCTTATGGGATTGGAGTAAGCCATGGATTCATTGAATGAAATTTCACCAGAACCAGAACAACAAATGCTATCGATGGGCAAAGATCCGCCGTCGCGTCAGGCCAGCCCCCCCCTTAATTTTAATATGAGATTTTTCCCACATAACCAATCCAGTCAGGCACCGCCCGGAAGAGATCAGGCCGTTCATGGCTTGAAGCCCTGCGGCATCCGTCCGGTGAGACCGCCTGGTTATCACCTAGAGCCTGCACATGTCATTTCGTCTATGTTGATCTTTAAATGATTATCCAGCGTACGCTATGTCGATGAAATCAACACCTGATTTCAATGACGCTAGCAATGAACGCATCAAATGAATCTATGCCTAAACACCTTTAACTATATGAATCCATCAACGTACCGACAATTCAGTCAGGGACCACCAGGGACTGATGGCGTTGGCAATACAAATTCATCAGACTCATGGAGGGAGCCGTTTAATTGTTTCCCTGAAATTCCACCTTCCGCGTCAGCACTATGCTGAACCTAATTACAGACTCCTGTGCGGAGGCCCGAACGGGCAGGTTTGATTTGGACTTGTTACGCAAGTTGTATCCTCCCGGAAGAGAACCTCCGAGATGGGGAGTTTCATCATCCATATGCATTTGCATTTTTCACTACGAAAATAGTTTTGCGGGTCGCTGCATTGGCAGTGGCGACGCGTACCTTGAGATCCACCGAAACTCCACAGGGTCACGACATGACTCCAAGTTTCGGACGGTCGCCCACACTCGAATGGTTCCCCGGCATTGGAACCGTTCGAAATGTGTGGCGACCACCCTTTTGACTTTGTCTAGAACCATTAACCAACAAACCAAGGAGATTAATTGAAGCCGTAACCTCTTGAGTAATATCAGGATCATCCGGCTTCTCGGCGGAATGTAACAATGTACAACTGAAGCATTACTTACGCTGATTTCATAAACATGGAATAGCTTACGCTATAAAACAATTCGGCGACAGGAGGTCGCCCCATAGAAACATCAAGGAGGATGAAATATATACATACGCATACCTGCGTTTACTCGGACGTATTGGGTCTTAGCCCCTTTGCTTTGGATGCATTGGCTTTGACTCAAGCTAATTACGACCAAGCGGGATTTATTGAGACGCAATCAATTGAGTTGATTGAAACACATGTGTCTGCCCGCAAAACGAAAAGACGCAGGGATTCCCTTTCCTGTCATTTAAAGTCGGGGTACTGCCGTCTTGGTGTAAAGCAATCAGACTTTACAGAGCAGGACCGTTTCACTTTTGAGCATCCTCTCATGGATCTCTTCAGAGCATGATTTCTTACATCCAGATACTTTCATACAAATAGTGTATAAAATGCATAAATATACATTAATATTCAAATATTTCTATATTCAGAGTGTCCAAATGACTCATCTGGAGCAGGAAAAAACCACAATAAATAT
>CAZWTI010000243.1:0-4319 GCA_964637065.1 uncultured Puniceicoccaceae bacterium | reverse complement strand
AGCGCTTGAGCGCCTGAGCCCAACCTTACCTGCAGGGAAACCATGTCGGCGATTCGCTTCGTCTTGCCCGAACCCGATTCCTTCGTCGGGCTCGAGGAGCATCCCGAAATTCGGGTGCTTTTTGGCTCGGGAAGCATTGGTTGCCTCGGAGAAGAAGCTGCGAGGCTTGGGACGCGTGTCATGCTGGTGACTGATGCTGGCATCGTTAAGGCGGGGCATGCGGCCACGGCACAGGCTTCTTTGGAGAATGCGGGTCTCACGGTCACGATCTTCGACAGGGCAATTGAAAACCCCACCAGTTCATGCGTAGACGCCTGTGTGGATGTCGCCCGGGAGACCGGCGCTGATGTGCTCGTCGGTCTTGGCGGAGGCAGTTCGATGGATACTGCCAAGGGTTGTAATTTTGTCCTCACGAACGGTGGCGTCATGAAGGATTACTGGGGAATTGGAAAAGCCTCCAAGCCCATGTTGCCGCTGATTGCAGTTCCCACAACTGCCGGAACGGGGAGCGAGTGCCAATCATTCGCTCTCATTTCCGATGACGAAACGCATTGCAAGATGGCTTGCGGGGACAAAAAAGCCTTGCCCAAAATTGCTATTCTTGATCCGGACCTCACGGTTTCTCAACCGTCGCGGGTCACGGCGAGCACTGGTATCGACGCCTTAGCTCACACTCTTGAGGCAGCCGTGACTCGAGAGCGAAATGAGGCATCTTGCCGCCATGCCCGCATCGGGTTTTTGTTAGTGCAGGAAAATCTAGAAAAAGTCTTGGACGACCCCGAGCATGTCGAGGCCCGTGGC
Organism: uncultured Puniceicoccaceae bacterium; assembly: GCA_964637065.1. Lineage (GTDB taxonomy): Bacteria > Verrucomicrobiota > Verrucomicrobiia > Opitutales > Seribacteraceae. The sequence continues at coordinate 3,518 of CAZWTI010000243.1, read as the reverse complement.
AGCCTCCTCTTGGGAGCGTGTCACGCCGGGGCCGCGATTGAGAACAGCATGCTTGGAGCGGCTCACTCCATGGCCAACCCGCTGACGGCTCGCCGAGGTGTTGTCCATGGCCAAGCCGTGGGGATTTCATTGCCTTCCGTCATGCGTTTCAACGCGGAACTTCCCGAGATCTGCTCCATTTACGCCAATCTTTCACGCGATGCTGGTATCGCTTCTTCCGACAGTTCCCAAGAGGATGCGACTGCAGCATTGGTCTCGCGCGTCGAGGCTTTGCTCGCCGCCGCCGGGTTCCCCGCCAGTTTGGAGGAGCACGGATTTTCACCTGACGAATCCCCCGGCTTGGCTGTCGAAGCTGCGGATCAATGGACGGCAAACTTTAATCCGCGCTCCCTTACCGAACAGGAGTTCGAGAAACTTTATGACTCTCTCTTTGCCGGTTCGGCTTGCGAAGGAGTCGCAAACGAGGCATCTTGAACGTAGGCATGAAGATTTTCATTTCAGCGTTATCATGCTTTTTCGCCTTCGCAGCGGTGGTGTCCTTTGGAGCGACCGTTATCAAAAACAAGGGTTGGCCCCAGCATCGGGGAGGGCAGGATCTTCGCGGGCTCGCCTCCGGAAAGCTTGGTGACAAGCTAAAGTTGCTTTGGACTTTCGAGACCGGCGAGTTCATAAAGTCCTCCGCAGTGATTGCCGATGGCTTGGCCTTTATTGGGTCGGATTCGGGCAAACTCCACGCAATCGACCTCAAGACGGGCAAGGAGACTTGGAATTATAAGACTGAACTCGCGATAGAGGCCGCGCCTTTGGTGGTAGGCGACGCCGTTTACGTCGGCTCCACGGATGGGTTTCTTTATGCCTTGCGAGCCAAGGACGGGAAACTTCTCTGGAAATACGAGACCGATGGCGAGATCATGGGAGCGGCAAATCGAGCCATTCGTCCAAAGTCGAAGGACGAGGTCATCGTGGTCGGAAGCTACGACAATTTCGTTCATTGCGTAAAAGCTGAGACAGGTAAGGGACTCTGGAAATTTGAGACCAACAATTACGTCAATGGCGTGCCCGCCATTTTTGATGGCGACAAAGTGGCCTTTGGGGGATGTGACGCCGTCCTCTACGTTGTCGACCTTGAGGACGGAAACCTCACTCGCTCCGTCGAGGTGGATGCTCCAATCGCTGCCTCCATGGCTGCGGCCGACGGCATCGGGTACGTTGGCCACTTCGACAATGCCGTCATGGCTTTCGACTTGGAGACGGGGGACGTCGTCTGGACCTATCGCAGCAAGAACTTCCCCTACTTTTCTTCGCCGGCCTTGACTGACAAGCATTGCCTAATTGGTGGCCGCGACAAGGGTATGCACTGTATTGATCGAGTCACCGGCAAGGCCGTCTGGAGATTCGCGGCAAGAGGTCGAATCGACAGCTCGCCTGTCGTATGCGGCGACAAAGTTGTCTTCGGTTCCATGGACGGCAAGGTACATGTAGTTGCCCTGAAGGACGGGAAGGAGATCGTCTCCTACGAAATCGGCGAACCAGTTTCCTCCACGCCGGCTGTATTTGATTCCAAAGTCATAGTGGGCTGCGAGGATGGCAACGTCTACGCATTCGAAACGAGTCCGTGAGGAAACCTAACGGCTGATCATGAGCGAGGAAACCTACGGAGAAACCTTCGTCAAGCCTGACGTCGAGACCAAGGACGACACCAAGGCCGGCAACTACTTCATCTCCAACTATCCTCCCTTCTCCTTTTGGAACGAGGAGGACATTCCATGCGTCGAGAGCCTCCTAAACAGTCCCGCGCCCGGCGACGCTCCCCTTGGCCTCTACTACCACGTTCCCTTTTGCCGCAAGCGTTGCCACTTCTGTTATTTCCGCGTCTATACGGATAAGAATTCCTCCGACATTCGCCGCTACCTTGCGGCGACCATGAACGAACTGCGGCAATACGCCGATAAACCCTACCTTACCGGTCGTAATCCCAAGTACGTCTATTTCGGCGGCGGTACGCCTTCATACCTTTCGGCCCAGCAACTCACAGACCTCACCGACGAGATGAAGGCCATCCTCCCTTGGGATGAAGCCGAGGAGGTCACCTTCGAGTGCGAACCCGGAACACTCTCCGAGAAGAAGCTCGAAGTCATTAAGGACTTTGGCGTGACCCGCCTCAGCCTCGGCATCGAGAATTTCGACGACCACATCCTCGAGATCAACGGACGGGCGCATCGTTCGGGCGAAGTCTTTCGCACTTACGAGTACGCACGCGGTCTCGGCTTCGACAACATCAACGTCGACCTCATCGCTGGCATGCTTGAGGAGACCGAGGAGAACTGGTTCGACTGCGTGGGCAAGGCCATCGACCTCTCGCCAGACTGCATCACCATCTACCAGATGGAAATTCCCTTCAACACGACCATCTACAAGTCGATGAAGGAGGAGGGGAAGCTCGACGCCCCAGTGGCCGATTGGCCCACCAAGCGACGATGGGCAGACTACGCCTTTTCTCAACTGGAGGCCGCCGGATATACCGTTACCAGTGCCTACACCGCCGTCAAGGATCCCGACAACACCCAGTTTGTCTACCGGGATCGTCTCTGGACGGGGGCCGACATGGTATCTTTGGGGGTGGCCTCCTTCGGTCACTTGGGGGGAATTCATTACCAGAACCTGACACATATCGATCAATATGTGGAAACGCTCGAGCAGGGTGGGGCCCCCGTCCGGCGAGCCTTGCTCACCAATGAGGAGGAACGCTTCCTCCGCGAACTCATCCTGCAATGGAAGCTCGGCAGGGTGAACCTCCGGTATTTTCGAGAGAAGTTCGAGGAAAACGTCGACGAACGCTTCCGGGCCGAATTGGCCGAGCTCGAGGAGGTGGGAGATCTTGTCCGAGAGGGAGACGATTTCGTGCTCACCCGCGATGCCCTCCTCCGCGTGGACACTCTCCTACACCGCTTCTTCCTCCCGCAGCATCAAGATTCCCGCTACGTCTAAGCTCTTTGTTCCACATGGCCACGCCTTCGACAACTTTGCCCGACGTCTTATACCCGCTCAGCATGTTCCGCATCACCAGGGGCTTGCCGACCTTGAAATTCGAGACCGTGGAGGGTTCGGAGGTGCCTCAACCCTATGCCGACTTGCTTGTGCACGAGGGCGACATGACTTCCCGCCTCGAGGACTTTCACGTTGGCTCCATTTGCGTACGCAGGCTCAATTCCTCGAACGATGGCCGGGCCTACTTTCGTGAAGTGGTGCTGGAGACCGTGGAAGGCGCTAAACCCGTCGAGTACGGGGCCATTGAAATTTCCTTGGCCAACCTGCCGGAGGAACTGCGTGAGGAAATCGTGGCTGCCCGTCGCCCACTAGGCGGTATTCTCAACGAACATCGCCTCTCCTATTCCAGCTCGCCACGCGCCTTCCTCAAGGTGACTGCCGACGATCCCATTCGCGAGGCCCTGGGCATAGAGGGCGAGCATTTGCTTTACGGACGCAGCAACGAAATCACCGGCTTCAATGGTGAAAGT
>CAZWTI010000242.1:0-4098 GCA_964637065.1 uncultured Puniceicoccaceae bacterium | reverse complement strand
CTGAAGTCGGGCAAGTCCAAGCGGGTTTACCTGCGGATTGCGGACTTGCGGGAGAAAGACAGGGAATGCGACAAGATATACGATTTTTTCACAGACCTTATCGAGCCCCTGCCGACCAAGGTGAACGGCACGCGAGGCCGCCATACCTGATTTCTGCCTTATTGCTTGAGGGAATGGTGTAGACCGCCGGGGCGGAAGGGCGGTTCAGTAGGTGAAGATTTCCTCTTTCGTGACTTTCGTGACTGGGCCGAGTTTCTCGAGGGCATCCAAGTCGATCTTCGAGGAGTCGCCGACGATCGAGATGAGCTTGGCGCGGGGCTTGATTTCCTTTTGGTAGAAGTTTCTGAGGGTCTCGATGGTGGCGGACTCGATGACGGGGAATCGTTTTCTGCGGGGATCTTCGGCCAGACCGAGCTGATGCCAGTCGTACACGGCCCCGGGGATTTGTCGAAAGCGGGCGTGATTGGTGCGGTAGGCGCTCTCGAGGGCGTCTTGCGCGGAATCCCAGCGATTCTCGTTGAAGGGCATGTCGTTCAGTAGGCCGAGAAAAGCTTCGACCGCCTCTTGGGTCTTGTCCGCCTGACAACCTATGGAACCCACGAGGATGTTTTCCTCGTCCGCGCGATTCGCGGGAAAGTAGTGACCCCAGGCCGAATAGGCGAGGGCGCGCGCCTCCCGCAGTTCCTGGAAGACGAGTCCCGCCATGCCCCCGGCGAAGTACTCGTTGTAGAGCTGGGCGGCGGGGAGGCCGCTTTCGTTGCGCTCGCCAACGGCTAATTCCAGCCTTACCTGGGCTTGGGCCATTTCCTTCTCGTAGAACTGTATCTGGGTGCGCTCGGGAGCGATCGAGCGCAGAGGGGCGAAGGTTTTTGCGGGGGTCAGTTCCTTTGGCATTGGAAAATGCTCGGCGAGGACCGCCGCCACCTCGTTTGCGGGGCGAGGACCGACGTAGAGGACGGCTTGCTCGGTCGCGAGAAGGCGATCGAGGTTGGCGATCAGTTGCTCCACGGTGGAGGAGTTGATGTCCGCGTTGGAGGGGCGTTCGCGATACCGTGAGCGATCGCCGTAGCGATGGTGATGAGCGAGGGCGTGGCCGAGGATGCGGGGATCCTTGGATTCGTCCTCTCTTTCGGCGAGAAGTATCTTTACCAACTCCTCGTGGGTTTCACGTTCCGGATTCGGGGCGGTCAGGTGCTTGTGGGCGAGCGCAAGGGTTGGGGCGAGGTTTTCGTCGAGGCCGGAGAGGGCGACGTTGGTGAAGCGGTCGGAAACGGCGAAACCGAACTCGCTGCCGAGCTTGTACCACTCGATCTTTAGCTGCTCGGAGCTTAATTCGCCCGCGCCCGAACGGTCGAGAAGGCGTTTGGTGATGGGCAGCAACGGATCCTGGCGAGCACCCGTCTCCACTCGAAAATGTAGGGCGAAGAGGTCGTTCACCGGGTTTTTCGAATGGTAGAGCAAGAGGCCGGGACGAATCTTGAGAATCTCGTAGTCCTGACTCGGCTCGAGGTATTTCGGGGCGAAGGGGTCCACCTTCATCTTCTCCAAGTCCTGCATGAATGCGGAGGCGCGAGAAGCGTTAATATCCAGAGGATCAATCTTGGGCTTATCGATTTTCGGGAGGTCGTGCTGGGCGTCGATACGGTGTCCCGCCACGAAATTTTCGCCGAAATACTTGTTGGCGGCGGAAACGACCTGTTGCTTCGTAACGGCCTCGAGCTTGTCGATCTCGTTTGCAGTGTCGTTCCAGTCGCGGAAGGCGAGGAAGGTGTCGCGAAGCACCTCCACGCGCTTGGTGTTTTCCTCGAGGTCCTGCTTTCGACGTTTCTTGAAGTCCTTGGTCACGGCGGGCAGTATCCAGTCGGCGAATTCGCCTTTCTTGACCATGTCGATCTGCTTGAGCAGGAGAGCCTCGACCTCGTCGAGGGTTTGCCCGTCCTTGGGTATGCCGAATAGATACTGTACCCCGTGGTCGTTCATGTTCTGGGGGTAGGAACCCGCGCCTCGCACGGCCTGAGCCTCGACTAGATTCAAGTTGATGAGACCCGCGACGGAGTTGTCGAGAATCATGTCCACCAGGCGAACGGCCGGGAAATCCTCGTGATTGCGGGCCACCGTGCGGAAGGCGAGCAGGACTTGTTCCTCACTCTGGTATTTCACTTGGACGAATTCTCGTCCCTGAAGGGGTTTTTCGAGCCACTTGAGTTTCTCGATTTGCTTGGAACCGGGTTTCCAACGGGCGAATTCGCGTGAAATTACGGCCATGGTCTCCTTGGGGTCGAGGTCGCCGGAAATGCAGATGGCCATGTTCTCCGGAACGTAATATTTATGGAAGTATTCCTCAATCGCCAGGATGGATGGATTCTTCAGGTGCTCCACGGAACCTAGAGTCGGCTGTTGACCGTATGGATGGTTCTTGAATAGCAGGTCGTTCACCTTGCGACGAATGAGCCGTTCCTTGTTGTCGATGGAGCGGTTCTTTTCCTCATAAACTGTCTCAAGCTCGGTGTGAAAAAGCCTGAAGACCGGATTTTCGAAGCGTTCGGACTCGATTTTCGCCCAGTGCTTCAGGCGGTTGGCGGGCAAGTCGATCTTGTAGACGGTTTCCTCGTGCCATGTGTGGGCGTTCATCCCTTTTCCACCCATGTCGCCGTAGGTCCTGTCCATCTCGTTGGGTACCGCGAAGGCCGCGGCCTCTTGGGAAATCTTGTTGATCTCCGCATAGATTTCGTTCCGGCGAGTCGAGTTGGTCTCCTTTGACCTGTCCTCGTATAGTTGGGTAATGCGGTCGAGCAGTGGTTTTTCCTTCTCGAAGTCGATCGTGCCGTAGTTCGAGGTACCCTTGAACAAGAGGTGCTCGAGGTAGTGGGCGAGGCCCGTGTTGGTGGATGGATCGTGCTTGCTTCCGGCCCTCGTGATGATTTCCGCGTAGAAGCGCGGTTCCTCGTGGTTCGGGCTGATGTAGACGGTCAGCCCGTTTTCAAGACGAAACTCATGAACCTGCATGGTATCGTTCGCGTCCGTGGTTCGGAGCGAGCTGTACGCATTGTTTGTGCGCAGGTTCAGATCACACGAGGTCATTAGCAAGATTCCCGCGACTCCGAGTACGGAAATTCGCGAAAGACGGCCGAGAAGGGTGGCGTTCATGGCGTTTTGGGTTGCGGTTTGTCACGAGGACGAAAGAGTTTCGCGATTTTTTCGCGCATTGCACGAACAAACGGATCGGAACAACAATGAATGTTTATATCTACGACAAATGCGGAACTTGTCGCAAGGCCCTTAATTGGCTGGATGAGCGAGGTATTGATTACCTAACCTCACCCATTCGCGAAACTCCACCGAGCAAATCGGCTCTCAAGAAAATGCTCAAGGCCAGAAACGGCGAGTTGAAGAAATTGTTCAATACCTCCAGCAAGGACTACCGTGATCCCGAGGTGAAGGATCGCTTGCCCGAACTCTCCATTGACGAGGCCTTGGCCCTGCTGGCTTCACGCGGGAACTTGATCAAGCGTCCTTTCGTCTTGTCCGACGACGTAGCTCTCGTCGGGTTCAGGGAAAATGAATGGGAGGAAGCTTTCGAAAAAGCATAATCGAAAAAGATAAGGGAACCATGAAGCTTGAAGGCAAGGTGGCTATTGTTACTGGAGCCGGCACCGGAGTGGGGGCAGCCACCGCGAAACTGCTTGCCTCGAAGGGTTGTCGGCTCGCCGTGGGTTACAGGAAGTCCGCTCAAGAGGCCCAAGGCGTGGTGACCGCAATCGAGGGGGCAGACGGCGAGGCCTTTGCCTTTCGAGCGGACGTCGCGGAAGATACCGACTGTCGGGCCTTGGTGGCGGCAACTATGGAGAAATTCGGGGGACTCGATCTCCTCGTGAACAACGCCGGCGCCACGGAGTTCATCTCCTTCGACGATCTCGAGGCCGTTACCGACGACGTTTGGCAACGCCTCTACCAAGTTAACGTCGTGGGCGCCTTCCATTGCGCTCGGGCGGCGGTTTCCGCCATGGGCGAAACCTCAGGCGAGGATGGCGCCGAAATCGTGAACGTCGGTTCCATCGCGGGCCTCAAGGCATCCGGCAGTTGCATCCCATACGCCGC
>CAZWTI010000241.1:0-3728 GCA_964637065.1 uncultured Puniceicoccaceae bacterium | reverse complement strand
GTCCCTGATGAATTCCGCATCTCGCGAAGCCTAAAGGCAGTTATCAAGAAGGATATCTTCGAGGTACGCATCGACACCGCATTTCTCGATGTGATGAACGCATGCTCCCGAATGCCTCGAAAAAATCAGGCAGGCACTTGGATCGCCCCTGAAATGATCGCATCCTACGGCAAATTGCACGAGGAAGGCTATGCCCACTCCTTCGAGAGTTTTCGCGGAGACAAGCTAGTAGGCGGTCTCTACGGAATTTCCTTGGGAAAGGCCTTTTTCGGCGAGTCGATGTTTTACCTCGAACCCGAAGCCTCAAAAGTGGCCCTGGCTCAACTTGTCACATTCACCAAAGCCAACGCATTTCATTTCATCGACTGTCAAATGCCCACGGATCACCTTGCTCATCAGGGTGCCCGCGAAATTCCGCGTCCAGACTTTCTGGACATGCTCAGACAATCCCTTGAAGAATCAACACTGCTTGGGAAATGGAGCCTGTGATCGCATGACGAATGTTCTTCGTTGCCGTTTTACCGAGATCGTCGAAAATCCCTAGCCATCGTGAGCGAAAACAAAGAACATGCAGGTCTGACCCAACTTGGAACGGGTCCCGCTCGCCCAAACCGCAAACTGGAAACTTTCCCAAACCGAAACAAGAGACGCGACTATGTCGTGGAGCTAGAGACGGAGGAGTTCACATGCCTTTGCCCGGCAACTGGCCAACCGGATTTCGGTGAAATCCGCATTCGCTACGTACCGGATGAAAGCATCGTCGAATCGAAGTCGCTTAAGCTCTATCTTTGGTCGTTTCGTGAAGAAGGAATCTTTCACGAACACTTTACAAACGTCTTGCTGGACGATCTGGCTGAAGCCATGAAGCCCCGCTGGTGCGAGGTCGAGACCCGCTTCAAGGCTCGCGGCGGAATCGGAATTACAATTCGGGCAGAACATGGGACTGCCCCCACTATAGCAGAAGAATGAACCCACAGAGTACAATCGGAGTGGCAGGTATTCCCGTCTCAAACGATCGGCCGTTGGTCCTGTTCGGAGGCATGAACGTGCTTGAATCTCGCGAACTTGCTCTAGAGGTCTGCTCCGGATTCAGGGAGATCACCAACAAACTCGGCATACCATTTGTTTTCAAGGCATCGTTCGATAAAGCAAACCGGTCGTCCATTTCCTCCTTTCGTGGTCTAGGAATCGAAAAGGGGCTTGAGATTCTCTTCGAGGTCAAGGAGGCCAATGGTGTTCCCGTTATCACCGACGTACATGAACCACATCAAGCCGATTCCGTTGCGGAGGTAGCTGAAGTCCTCCAGTTACCTGCCTTTCTTTGCCGGCAAACGGACCTTATCGTGGCCCTGGCAAAGACAGGACGCCCAATCAACGTGAAGAAAGCTCAATTTCTAGCCGCTCATGAGATGAGCCATTTGATCAATAAGTTTGCAGAGGCTGGAAGTGACCAAGTAATGCTATGCGAACGCGGCACGTGCTTCGGTTACAACAACCTAGTGGTCGATCCCCTCAACTTCGGGATAATGAAAAAGACTGGACACCCGGTCATTTTCGACGTCACTCATTCCCTCCAGCTTCCGGGTGGACGATCCGACTCCGCCGATGGACGTCGCCACGCAGCCACAGAACTTATGAGAGCCGGCATTAGCCAAGGAATTGCGGGCCTCTTTCTCGAGGCCCATCCAAACCCGGATAAAGCCAAGTGCGATGGGCCATGTGCCTTACCCCTTGACAAACTGGAACCCTTCCTTGCACAAGCCAAGGCGATGGATGACCTAGTCAAGAGCCTTGGAGAAATAGATACCGAATAAAAGACCCCAAAAGGCTTTATGAGCCATGCGGAAGAACTCTGGACCACACTAAGACGGTGGTTCCCTGAATTACCTGAGAAATCTTGGCAAAAGCTTGGTATGTATTCAAACCTCCTGTGCGAATGGAACGCAAAGATTAACCTTATTTCCCGTAAGGATACTGACAGGTTCGAGGTCAAGCACCTAGCCCATTGTCTTGCCGTCACGAAATTTCTGCGTCTCATGCCCAAGGCCCGACTGCTCGACGTCGGCACAGGTGGTGGTCTTCCGGGCATTCCCCTAGCCATTTGTTACCCGGAAGCGAAATTCACCCTCATCGACTCGATCGCAAAGAAGGTCGTCGCCGTGGAAGACATGCTAGCCCACCTCGAGCTCCCCAATGTAGAGGTCCGGCGAGGAAGGGTCGAGAAGCTGCCCTCACGACGTTCCTTCGACTTCGTCCTCGGTCGCGCCGTCACCAACCTGCCCACCTTCTATGGCTGGGTCCGCCACAAGATTCGCAAAGGCACCCGTCACGCACCCGCCAACGGCATACTCTATTGGAAAGGTGGCGACTACGAGGAGGACCTCTGCTCCTCAGGACTAAATCCTGCCAAGATTTGGAATCTAGCGCAAATCCTGCCCGAGGCAGACCTAGAAGAGAAATTCGTCATACACTTCAAAATATAAAGAACATATGGTTGACGTCATCGTGGTCGGAGCAGGAGGAAGCGGACTAGCTGCGGCCGCAAGTGCCGCCGAAGCGGGTTGCAGCGTAGTTGTCTTGGAAAAACGTCCGCAACCAGGAGGCACCACGGGAATTGCCGTAGGATCCTTCACTGGTTGCAGAACCTCTCTACAGGAAAAAGCTGGAATAGAAGACACGCTCGAAGCCCATGCGGAGGATTGCGCCAAATTCGCCCCAAAGAGCATCGAAGTCCGCAACAACGACGAATTCCGCAAGTGGTTTCTCAGTCAAACCGCTACAACCTACGACTGGCTTCGCGGAATGGGGCTAAACTTCCACGGTCCAAGTCCTGAACCGCCCAATCGGGTTCCTCGAATGCACAATGTCGTACCCGGGGCTCAAGCCTATGTTGCGGCCCTGCAAGCAAAAGTCCTCCGACTGGGTGGGAAAGTCCTCTGCGGACACTCGGTGACGTCGCTCCTGCGAAACAAGGAAAGACGCGTAACGGGAGTGGTAGCTAAAGGCAAAAAGTTCGAGGCTCGGCTTGGCGTGGTTTTGGCGGCCGGCGACTACGCCAACAACTCCGAGATGATCGCCAAGCACAAGGGCGACAGGTTTTCTTCCGTCGAGGGTATAAACCCACATGCGACCGGAGACGGACATCGCCTTGCCGAGGAAGTCGGCGCCAAAGTCCTCAACATGGACGTGACCTATGGCCCCGAGCTGCGCTTCGAACCGCCTAAAGGGAAGACAGTCCAGCAAATTCTTCCTGCAAGCGGTCCGTTTGCAAAACTAATGGGGTGGTGCCTGCCTCTAGTTCCAGACTTTGTCTTACATACTTTCATACGCCGAATGCTGGTGACTTGGCAGCATCCCGAGAATGCGCTTTTTGACGATGGAGCCATCCTGATTAATCAGGACGGCAAACGTTTTTGCCAGGAAACCGAATGGCCCGACCGGGAAATCGCCATAGCGAACCAGCCTGACAAAAAAGCCTATATCCTAATGGACGAAGTCCTTACAAAACGTTACTCGTCTTGGCCCAACTTCATCTCCACTGCACCGAAGATAGCCTATGCCTATGTAAACGATTATCTACGCCTGCGTCCCGACATCGCTATCGCCGGTTCTATCAAGGAGATCACAACCAAACGCATGCTTACCACGAATACTCTTCAGAAAGTAGTGGAGGAGGCGGGATTGAAAGGCGAAAAATGGACTCTTCTCGGTCCCGTGAAGGCTTATTT
>CAZWTI010000240.1:0-7655 GCA_964637065.1 uncultured Puniceicoccaceae bacterium | reverse complement strand
GGAACTCCCAACGAGGAACAACAAGCCGCGGTTTGACTTTGTTAAGCACGGAGACTACTTTCGTTTAATGAAGCCTTTGTTTCCTCGTTTGAGTTCATCGTCCGTCTTTGGTCTACCTTTGCTTTTGAGTTTGATTGTTGGCTTTCAACTCGAGGCGGCGCCAAGTTCTCACGACAAGCTTGTCCAAAAGCTGAAAACCATTCGAATCCCCGAGGTTCAATTAGAGCGAGTGCCCTTGCCTGAAGTCTTGGCCTATCTTATCAGTGTTTCCCGCAAGCATGATCCCGAAGCTGCCGCCAATCCACAGTCGGCGGGAATTAACATAGTGTTGCTTTCCCCTGAGAGTCCTCCCCCAGCTGTAACCCTTAAAGTTCGCAACCTGAATGTCGGAAACATCTTGGGATTCATTACCGACTTAACTGGTTACGTCTACGAGGTGAGAGAGCATGCCGTTGTTGTTCGCAAACCTCTCCCAAAGAAGAGGCAACAATCGATTGGCCCTTTGCTTGAGACTGAAATCTATGAACTCGGGGAAGGGCTGAGGCGACGCCTTTCGGGTGGGGAATGAAAGCTGTCCTTTCTCGGGAGCTAGAATTTTTAGCACGCTATAAGTCAGTCTATGGATCGTCTCGAGAACGATCGGACATACTTGGGAGTGGTTCGGCGGATTGAAAACTTCTCACTATTGATCTTTGCTCCTCAGCTTGGCTTCCATGTCGATAGCCCAAAGCTTGGCATGTGACTTCCAAGCGAGAAAAACCAAGCCGATTGCGAGTAGGTAGGTATAGATCGGCACCCCTACGGAAAACCATTTTCTTGTAGGGTCAAAAACTATGATAACTGTGTTTAAAACAATGAAGTAGATGCGTATTTCCGTTGGACCGATCCCGAAAAAATAAATCTCGAACTCATTTGTGGCGGCGAATCGCAAAAATGAGTTTACCATGTAGCCACTCGTAATGGCGAGGATGCCAAAAAACCACCAATACATGTTTTGATCGACGGGAGCGATTAGAGCGTAAGCCACGATGAGGCCGCACTGGAAAAGAAAATCGAGGAAATGGTCCATGTAGAAACCCCATTTTACTAGGCCTGTGTCGCGAGATCGCCCCACGGCACCGTCGAATAAATCGGTAATGTACTGCAGGACGATGGCGAGAGACACGCCCCAAAACCAAAGGATTTCGCCCGTTTCTTTTACCTTTAGGGCAGACACTACAACAATCGCAGTCCAGAGAATTGTTAGCAGGGTGAGGTGGTAGGTTTCTAGCCATTTCGGGATGCTTCCAACCCAATGGCGGACAAAACGTTTCTCCAACGGCCCAAGAATGGATTCCCCCGACTTCGAGGCTCCGCCGAAGGCCTGCCGTTCTTTCATCCTCTTCCGCTCACGTCGTAACAGTGGAGAACGTTTTGGGCCCGCAGATAGAGCTTTCCGCCTGCTACTACCGGATGCTGCCAACTTTGCCTAGCGTCGTTGGGAATTTTAAAAGAACCTTTTTCTCTGTAGCCGCTTGTTGTAGCTTCAGCCAACTTCATGGTCCCGTTTTCATAGCGGATGTAGAGGTGTCCGTCGGCACATGTGAAAGCAGCGGATTTCATTTTGCGAACACTATTATCGTCCACCTTCCAAACTATGCTCCCCGTCCTAATGTCGAGGCAGAATGGTTCTCCCTTGTTGTGACCGTGACCACCGTAGACGTGCCCATCCAGCAAGACCATGCCGCCGTGGTGATTCTGCAGTTCGCCGGCTGAGTAATACTTGAGTTCTCGTATGCCCGAACGGGTAACTTGCAGGAGGGCGCTCCCTCCATCTCCGTACCCGGTTGAGGTAAATATACGATCACCATCCACCACGGCGGAGGGGATGTTGGCGGTGCCGTTGGCAATCTTGTTGTAGTGCCAAATTGGCTTCCCAGTACGGGAATCTGCGGCGAGCAAGCCACGGCCCGTCATTTGAACATATTGTTTGGCGCCTCCTAAGTTGACAACGGCTATCGAACCGTATCCTGCCCCGTCCTTTCCCTTGGAGCCCATACCTGAAGGAAAGGGGGCCTTCCAGACGGTGCGTCCCGATCGCTTGTCGAGAGCGGCGAATGCTGAATCCGGAGCGCCTGGGCTGCAAAGCAGGAGTGGGCCGTCAATAAGCGGTGACTCGGAGTAACCCCAACCTGACATCATCTTGCCCCTGAAATCTCTCTTGAAGTCTTTCTTCCAGACTAGTTCGCCGTTCGAGGCACGTACGCAGCCAAGACTGCCGTTCTTGCTGATGGCGTAGACAAACTCTGTTTCGGGATCAAAGGTGGGTGTGCCGTTGGCGCCGCCGCCGCCGATAGGCGTCGTCCAGACTAGCTTGCCCGTGGCGCGGTCTAGGGCATAGATGGAAGTGGCGCCTCCACCGTCACCAAGAGTGTATATGCGTTGGTCTACCACGATGACGCTGGAATAGCCTCCACCGAGGTTTTGAGTGGACCAAAGCTTCTTGGGGCCTTTTGACGACCATTGTCTCAAAAGTCCTGTTTCTCGAGAAACACCATCTCCTCGAGGACCTCGCCATTGAGGCCAATTCGTTGATATTCTTGATGTTGAAGAAGGTGAAGAAATATTCGCGCCACCAAGGGTTGCAGCGAGGCTACGCGCATAAGCTTGGTCGGGAGGACTCAATCGGCTCAATGGAAATGCATAGGATTTGGTTCCGACTCGAAGTACGATCAATTCGCCCCGCAAACCCTCAAATTCTCCAGTTACGAGGCGACCCTGAACATCGGTCCAAACGCGAGGTGCTGACCAAAGCCAAACAGTTGGCACAACAAGCAATAAGAAGGAGTACGACAATCGTCTTATCAAATTCATGAAAATCCTGACTGCCTATATGATTTTCTTAGGCTGATGGGCTGTCAAGACGAACAGGTTCTTGGGTTCGCAGGAATAGTTTGGAAGTTAGTCTAGCGTTAATTTCGAGCTTTCGTGCGGGAATTTTTGGTCTTTGTTGCCGCTACGGGAGTTGTTTTAATCTTCTTCGTTTTGCTAGGCTTGACGTCTTGTGCCCGCAGGTCATGAATCCCCGTCATGAACAATAAAATACTCTGCGTTGACGACGAAGAGTCGATTCTCAAGGGCTTTCAATTGCATTTGCGTAAGGAGTTCGATCTTTTCACTGCAAGCACCGGCGAAGAGGGCTTGCAGGTTTTTGATACTGAGGGAGATTTTGCGGTTGTTCTTTCTGATATGCGAATGCCAGGCATAAATGGTGCCGCTATGTTGGCTGCGATCAAGGAACGCAATCCGGACATTGTCACTATGTTGCTGACCGGACACGCTGATTTCGAGTCCGCAATGGCCGCCGTCAACGATGGTAACGTCTTTCGCATGCTTTCCAAGCCCTGCCTCCCGGAAATCTTGATTCAGGCGTTGAAGGCTGGGCTAAGACAACATGAATTAATAATCGGGGAGAAAGTGCTGCTGGAGGAAACTCTCAAGGGTGCGGTGGATGCGTTGTCTCAAGCTTTGGCAACCGCAAAACCATTGTTCTTTGGGCGTGCCCAACGCGTGCGTCGCTTAGCTAGTGAATTGTCTGATAGATTGGAACAATCGAACAAATGGCGAATAGAGGTCGCGGCCATTTTTTCGCAGATTGCCTCAATCACCCTACCTGAATCAGTTTCTGAGGATGTTTATCATAAACGGGACTTGCCACGGGAGGTGAAGGAGATCGTAAGCCGATTTCCCGAGGTAACCGAACAAATGCTGGAGAAGATCCCAAGGCTGGAAGAAGTTCGTGAAATTATCTCCAAGATCGATATTCAACCCCGATTCGAATCTCCCGACGAAAGTGGTACACGTAAGGCGGCATCTATCATCAAGGCCGCATTGGACTATGACCATTATCAAGAACTGGGCTACGATAAGGCTATTATCGTGCAAACCTTGCAGAGTAGGGAAAAACACTATGATCCTGCCGTAACGGAAGCCATGAAGCATCTGCATCTTGTGGCTGACCAGAAATACCGTCTACAGGAAGTATTGGTCCAGAACTTGGAGCCTGGCATGCGGCTCGCCGATGAATTGCGGCACGATTCCGGGTTTCTTGTAGCGCCTTCTGGGACCGACATTGATCGTCATTTCATACGTGTTGTCCGCAATCACCTTGCTTGTTACGAAGAGAGTCCTTTTCCGAAGAAAATCCTAGTAACTGTTCTGGCAACTTAAGGTTGCATTTTGCCCCGTTCCCCTTCTTTCGAGAATTTTTTCCGTGAAGGTCCGCTCTTATGTCATTTTTTTGACTCTCGCGAGCTTGGGAGGGGCTTTAGTTTTGGCAATTTTTGGTTGGTGGATGTTCTCTGGCTTGCAGAAGGCCACGGCCCAATTGAGAATGGAAACAGAAAAATCCGGGGCTGCTTCGCAAGAATACTCAGATATACAAATTTTGCTGACTTCCACTAGAGACGCTCTCAGTGCGATGGAGGTCTACCCCAAAGAATTTAAAGGAGTATTTGGTGTAGCGAGAAACCATTTAGTTTATTCAAGAGAAGCTCTTGAAAAAATAACAAAGCAATATTCGGAAAATTATACGACGGATACACTCAACCAATTAAAAAAAGACATTTTTGGAATTGATCCTGTCTTGGATCGAATGGAATCCTTGGGTTTTTCCAAAAAAGAATGGAAATCTACTTCGAATGAGCGAAAGCTGGCTCGCAATGAATTTGATGTTTTGGCAAAGAACTTGGAGATTGGCCTAGAATGGCTGGAGGGAGAGGCTGACTCAAATATTGCCAATCAAAAAAATGAACTTCAGGCCAAAGGCATGGCTTTGGATCAACGGGATAAAGAGGCCAGAATTTTTTCTTGGATAGCTGTCTTTCTATATTTGGGCATCACTATTTTTTTGGCATGGAGAACATATCGTAGTTTGGCTCATCCCATCCAGGTTCTGGCCAAGGCGGCAAGCAACTCCTTGGATGAAGGGAAGCCCTTTCTTTTGGCAGAAACCGGACCCGAAGAAATTCGATCCCTAACGAGTCGGCTTCGGGTGCTTGTTCATGGATTGGAGGGGCAAGTGTCTAATCGAACGCGGGCCTTGGAGCAGGAAATGATGCAGCGAAGACAACTCGAAACCCAGCTTGTTCATGCCCAGAAAATGGAGGCTGTTGGTCAGTTGGCGGCGGGAATTGCTCACGAGATCAACTCACCTTCCCAATTCGTAAATGACAACGTCATGTTTCTTAGAGATGCGGTCAAAGAACTTTTGGCTGCGGTTTCCGGAGAAGGGGAAATTCCGGACGAAAAGGAACTGGAATTTCTGAGAGAAAATGCACCCGAGTCCGTTGAGCAAGCCCTTCAGGGCATGGAAAGAATAACCACCATCGTCAAGTCGATGAAGAATTTTGCCTACCGGGATGCCGCTTCCGATAAGAAACCACACAATCTGAATCAGGCGATTCGCGCAACCAGCGTGGTAGCCACCAACGAATGGAAATACCATGCTGAACTAGAATTGGATTTAGATCAATATTTGCCTCTCGTCCCATGTAACATAGGGGAAATCAATCAAGTTGTTCTTAATTTGATCGTAAACGCAGCTCATGCAATCCGTGATTCAAGACCAGGGGGTGAAAAAGGGCTCATAGTGGTGACTACAAAACAATACGAACAGTTTGTGGTCATTACAATCGAGGACGATGGCGGTGGTATCCCGGAAGACGTACAGGGAAAAATTTTCGAACCCTTCTTCACGACTAAGGACGTGGGAGTGGGAACTGGGCAAGGCTTGGCTATCGCACACAATGTTATCGCAAAATCACACGGAGGCCATATCTGGTTTGAAACCAAGCAAGGAAAGGGAACCACTTTCTACATCCGCCTTTCATTGGAAGTTCAGCCTCAACCTGCAGAGTCTGAATCGTGAGGGTGTTGGCTTGTAGGATTTTCGGCCTTTTTTCACTGGGCTTTTCCATTCCATTCCTTTCTGGATGTGGTGGTTCCGGAGAAACGATTCAAGGGCGTATAAGCTATCTCGGGAAGGAAGGAGACGAATTTGTACAAGAAGGAGTTTCCTTAAAGGTTTTTGATCAATTGGGAGCTTTGCATCTTCGGGATCGTGCAGAAGTTGAGTTAGGAAAACTTCTTCTAGGATTAAACGGGGACGAAGTAGCCTTCGATTTTCTCGAAACCTTTTTTTCTGCTCTTTTCGCCATCATCGATTCCACTCCTGCTCTTGAAGAATTGGAAACCGATGACGAAGGACGGTTCGACTTTTCATATTCAGGAAACGAGTTTTTGGTGGCGGCGCAATTCGTCGTGGAGGGTGAAAACCCTAGATGGCTTAAGTTCATGAGGCGGAATTCAATGAGTTCGAAAGAAGTCGATTTGCGGGCCGAAAACCAACTTAAGTTTGGCGGGGCCAGAGAATTTCTGGCCTTGGAAGAAATCGAAGGCCAATTTAATCGCCGGATCGATGAACTTGCATTGGTTGCGGAGTGGAAGCCCAAGCTTCAGCATCAAAACCTACGCTACATTCCTCCCGGCACCTTCATGATGGGAAGCAGGCAGAATGATCTTTCCGCAGGGTCGGACGAGATCCCTCACGAAGTAACGATTACGCATGGTTTTTGGATGGGAAAGCATGAAGTTACCTATAAAAAATGGAATACAGTGTGGGGTGTTACTGACGTTAACGCCTCAATGGTAGATGTTCCAGTCACTCAAGTGTCTTACGGAAGGGCACAGGCCTTTTGTTGGAGGTTGACTGAGATGGCTCGCCGGGCAGGGAAATTGCCTTCCGACTTAATCTATCGCTTGCCCACTGAGGCTGAATGGGAGTACGCCTGCAGGGCAGGGACTGACACTGCTTTTAGTTTCGACGACGATGGGGCTTTGCTCTCCGAGTATTCTTGGCATCAGGGGAATAGTGCGCGTCGCTGCCATAAAGTAGGTTTGAAAAATGCCAATGCTTGGGGTTTGCACGATATGCACGGCAATGTTCTTGAGTGGTGCTTTGACTGGTATGGCACTTATCCTCCCTCGCCAGTTGTTAATCCTTTGGGAGCGTTAAGGGGGCGAGCTCGCGTGCTGCGGGGAGGCAGCTTTGCTGGAGACGCATTTCAATGCAGTTCCAGCATCAGGGACAAATGGACTCCTATCTCTCGCAGTGACAACGTGGGGTTTCGAGTCGTCTTGGGCTATCCATTGTAGTGGAAGTCTTCCCTCTAACGGGTCAGCTTTTTTATGGCTTCTTGGACTATCTGACTGGTGAGAGCGTAGGTCGTTACCCTGTCGACACGAGCTACGTTTATGCCAACAGCCTTCCCTTCTACATTTAGGACTGGTCCTCCCATGGCTTGCGGCGGCAAGGGGAGGTCGTGCTGAATGATCATGGGGAAATTGTCTTTTCTCTTGGAGACGGGACCACTCATTTGCAAGTTCCGGTTAAACATCTCAAAAGTTACCGAGCGGTGCCCGAGAGTCACGCTGTATGTCAGTTTTTTTTCTTTTCTCTTCACTTCTAGTCGCACGACGTCGCCGGGGTCGTGAGCCGAGATGAGTTCCTGCACCTTGAGGA
This sequence comes from uncultured Puniceicoccaceae bacterium, assembly GCA_964637065.1. Classification (GTDB taxonomy): domain Bacteria; phylum Verrucomicrobiota; class Verrucomicrobiia; order Opitutales; family Seribacteraceae. Next base: position 94 of record CAZWTI010000240.1, on the reverse strand, counting down.
CTGTAGTTGCAGACTGACTGTTAACGCTCAAGATTATGTCGCCTTTTTTTAATCCGGCCATGGCGCCCGCTGCCTTGGCCACGACTTGATTGAT
>CAZWTI010000239.1:0-16035 GCA_964637065.1 uncultured Puniceicoccaceae bacterium | reverse complement strand
ACTGGTTGTCTTTTTGTTTGCTGCCCTCACGGATTGGCTGGATGGTTGGCTTGCCCGGCGGATGGGACAGGTATCGGATTTCGGGAAGTTCATGGACGCACTGGCAGACAAGGTGCTGACACTTGGAATGTTCGTAAGCCTGTTGACGTTCAAGGACGCGATGGGGATGCAAGTGATGAAGGGTTGGGCTCTTTTCCCCGTGCTTCTGATTCTTTCGCGCGAACTTCTAATTACAGGACTGCGCCTCGTTGCCGCTGGTAAAGGAATCACTCTGGCGGCGGAACGGGTAGGCAAGATTAAGACCGTCGCTCAGCTCGTCTGCATTAGCCTCTACCTTGGTAAAATGACACTCCATGACGATCTTAAGGGAAAGATCTCTGAGCACTTTCACGACCCTTTCTACGAAACCATCTCAAGCTCCGCTGACGCGGCGCTGATCTTGGCGACCCTTCTTACAGTCGTCTCAGGAGTAGTCTATCTCTCGAAACACTGGAGTCTTTTCACTGAGAAAGAACCGGTATGACGGTTGTTGGTTCTTCCAGAGTATCCCGCTCAAGCAAGGAACGCATTGTTATCGCTCTGGCCACCTTCGGTCCAATCGGGAAAAATCTCCCGGCGCCTGGAACTTTCGGCTCTTTCGCAGGGCTTGCCGTTTTTTGGATCTTATTGAAAAATACACAGCTAAACATTGCCACAATTCTTGCAGGTTTCGGGTTCCTCGCGTTACTCGCCATACCCATCTGTGGAAATGCCGAACGCATTCTGGGAAAGCAAGACCCAGGTGAAATCATACTAGACGAGTTCGTTGCCCAACCCTTGGTCTTCCTAGGCGTCACTTGGTCATTTTGCCTCAAACCCGAAATATCTCCACAAATACCTATACTCGCAGCTGGGTTTATTCTCTTTCGCCTTTTCGATATACTCAAGCCCCTTGGTATTCGTCGGTTGCAATTCCTCCCGGGGGGGCTGGGGGTGGTGGCGGATGACATTGGCGCCGCTATAGCAACCGGACTCTGCCTATGGGCATTCTCATAAACTTTTGCTTTGTCTTTTTCCGTCTTTCCCATCCAAATCGTTAGCGTACATGAGTGACCCAGCCCAGAGATTCGTGTTGAAAGTGGCCAACCAGATGGGCGTTCACGCCCGCCCGGCAGCCATGATCGTGCGTGTCGCCAACAAGTATGGAGGGGAAATCTGGGTGGAAAAGGACGGTGAGCGGGCAAACGGCAAAAGCATCATGGGCATTATGATGCTGGCTGCGGGAAAAGGGACCAACCTCACCTTTCATGCACATTGCGAGAATGCCGATGATTGCTGCGATGAGATGACTAGGCTCTTCGCAAACAATTTTCAGGACGAGTAAAGTTCTTTTGGAGCAAGGCGTTTGTCGGACCAGCTGAAGAAAGTCCCCTTATCGCCAGAATTAGGAAATCAAAACATCCTCAGTTTATTTTTTGCTGAATTGCAAGCCTCCCATCTTCTTGTCGTGGAAGGCTTTGATCTTTTCCAAGATCAAAGAAGGTCGATCCAGTTTGGAAACCTCGTCTCGGAGTTCCTTGGCTTCGATTGATGAGAACCGACGAGCAAAAAACTTCAACTCTGGTATTAGCGGCGAGGCCATGCTCAACTCATTGAGTCCCAATCCAACCAACAACGGCGTGAAGTGGGAATCTCCTGCGATTTCACCGCACACGGCAACGTCCAGACCCCTCTCAAAACCTACCTCCGCCACATGCTGCAAGGATCGCAGAACAGCGGGATGATGAGGTTCATAAAGATAGGCTATCTGGTTGTTTATCCGATCAACTGCCAACAAGTACTGCACAAGATCGTTGGTTCCTACGCTGAAAAAATCAGCGTGCTCGGCCAGCAAGTCGCAGATCGTCACCGCAGCAGGTGTCTCAATCATGCAACCCACGGGCGTTTCCGCGTCAAAAAATTGACCCCGTTCCTGCAATTGTACCTTGGCCTCCTCCAGAAGTTCGCAAGCACCCAACATTTCACCAAGACCACTGATCATCGGAAACATGATCCTGACCTTTCCAAAAGCACTCGACCTAAGGATAGCTCTAAGTTGCGTAAGGAAAACTTCACGATTACGCAGACAATAACGAATGGCCCGAAAACCCATGAAAGGATTGTCTTCCTTCACGCGTACATCGCTATCAAGCACCTTGTCCCCGCCAAGATCCAAGGTACGGATGGTAACCGGCAGCGGAGAAGCTGCCTCCACGACCATCTTGTATTCTTGGAACTGTTCTTCCTCATTGGGAATGCCATTGCTTCTCAGGAATATGGCCTCTGTTCGAAACAACCCGACCCCGGATGCCCCATACTCCACTGCCTTTACAACCTCTTCCGCGGAATCCGCGTTGGCCATGACGACCAACCCACGACCATCCGACGTCTCCGCAGGCAAGGAATATTCCTCGAGCACTAGATCCCGCAGCTTTTTGCGTTTCAGGCTTACCTTTCCGTAACGGAAAAGTGTCTGCTGCACGGGGTTGATGACTACAGTTCCCTCGAAGCCATCCAAGAGTACGGAATCGCCTTCCTGCAAAATAGAGGTCAAACCACGCACTCCAACTACTGCGGGCACCTCACTAGCCCGAGCCATGATGACGGCATGACTGGAACGTCCGCCACCATCCGTGGCTATACCGAGAATTTTATTTCTGTCCAGAGATGCCGCGTCTGAAGGGGTAAGGTCATCGGCGACCATTACCCGAGGTGCACCAAGAAAAGCCGTTCCCGAACCAGTGGCTCCCAGCAAGTTGTGCAATAACCGACGAGTAACGTCACGAACGTCGGAGGCCCGTTCACGGAGGTATTGATCTTCCAGTTGGTCAAAGAACTTTAAGTAGCGTGAGGACACTCGATGCAAACACTGTTCAACATTGTCCCCAATATCGCGAACCTCCCCAATTACATCATCAATCAAGGCTTGATCCTCCAGCACCAATACGTGGGCGTCAAAAATAGCGGCCTCGTTTTCTCCTAGATTGTTGGCCACGTCGGATCGAATTTTCTTTATCTGCTCACGCGTTTCCATCAAAGCCTCCTCGAAACGCTTGATTTCCGCCTCCTGATCCTCCTTCGTAACCGCGTAATGGGGCACTTCCACCTCTCCATGCATGAAAAGAAACGCAGTGCCATGGGCGACTCCGGGAGATGCAGCAATGCCGTGAAGGACGATCTCTCGCCTTTGCTCTGCCTTGGGCATAATAAAGGGGATCAGTACGAAAAATTACCCTTATTTTGCCTTGAATCGACCAATTTCGCCATCAAAAAAATTCCTTAAAGGAAGGTCGTCTCCTGTAAGAAACAATGCTCTCCCCATGTGGCAAGAATGGCTTTCTTTCCCTCTTTTACATCTTCTTCCTCACCCAAAACGGCAAAACAGCATGAACCGCTCCCACTCATCCCACAAACCCATCCCAAACGCTCCCTCAATTCTTCAAACAAAACGGGAAATCCTGGCCATTTGCTGAAGACTGGGGTTTCCAAATCGTTCGCAATCAATCCATCCAAAGATTCATCGCCTTGCCTCCATAGAGAAAGGTGTTCGAGAGCTTGGGACTTGTCAGTAAACCATTCCGGCCTTGATGACATGCGAGAATAGATCTCTTTAGTTTCCATTCCGAAACTCGGTGCGAAAAGTAGCAAACGTCGACCTCTCATCCTGCATGCCGTGTTTTCAGGCAAGGGTTCCACCAACTCTCCCCTACCTTCAATGACTGATGGGCCTTCTGCCAGAAACAAAGGACAATCGGAACCAAGCGATGACGCCAACTCTTGAAGCGATTCCATGGGTAGTGACTCCGTCGCTGAAAAGTTCAACCCTTTCAAGACAGCCACTGCATTTGAACTTCCGCCTCCCAATCCACCTCCCACGGGAATCCGTTTCCGGATAAAGATTCGATACCCTTGATCGTCACCACTTCGCTCACGCCAAGCAATCACCGCCTTAACCGCTAAGTTTTCGTTGCCATTCGGCACAAGGGAATCCTCGCACAAGCACTCCGTGGAACCATTTCGTTCAGTCCGGACGATCGTCACCACATCCCCGAAGACCAAGGGAGCCACCACCGAGACCAAATCGTGAAACCCATCGAGGCGTTTGCCAGTCACCGCGAGGAACAAATTCACTTTGGCAGGAGAAAAAACGCAAACGCTTTGAACACCCTTCTTCATGATGATCTTTCGGTTTAGCGCCCGACGGTGGGACAGGCGAACCGAAATAAATGTTTGCCGCCAAGCCCCTACCCCATAAATGCTCCAGCCTAATGCCGAAAAGAAACGAAACTGAAGTGATCCTCGCCCTCGACCTCGAGTCAAGAGATCGAGCTGAAACAGTGATTGCGGCAACGGGGGATCAGTTGGTGTGGGTCAAAATTGGTCTGCAGACCTACCTGCGCGATGGACCGAATTTCATTCGGGATCTTGAAGCCGAGGGTAAAAAAATCTTTCTCGACCTCAAACTTCATGACATCCCGAACACCATGGCCAAAGCCATTGAGAGCCTTAGTGCACTCCCAATTTCCATGCTCACGATTCACGCCTCTGCAGGTCCTGAAGCCGTGACCCGTTGCGTGGAGACAATGTCCCAATTCCTTCCTAATGCCACCTTACTCGCCGTGACCGTCCTCACCTCCTTGGATGACCACATCCTCCCGTTATTGGGAATACAAAACCCAATGAATGACCAAGTTACAAACCTTGCGGCACTCGCTTCTGAGGCCGGTGCTGGTGGCATCGTATGCTCTCCTCTGGAAATTCATCCTCTTCGGAAGATTCTGCCACCGGAAGTCGTGCTTGTGACTCCCGGGATTAGATCTGCCGGAGCGATTCTTGATGATCAAAAACGAGTCATGAATCCTAGTCAAGCTGCGCAAGCGGGAGCAAACTACCTTGTTATCGGTCGCCCTATCCTCTCTGCAAATGACCCTGCCGCAGCCCTATCCGCCATACTTGAGGAATTAAGTTCAGGTGACGAGACTCCATCACCATGAACGCAGCAATTCTGCTAGCCGCTGGTCAAGGTAAACGCATGTTGAAATCCGTGCCGGACAAGATTCTTGAGAATGTCGCGGGGACCACTCTTTTCGCTCGTTCGCTACTGGCATTTCGAGCAGCTGCCGTAGCCGATATCTGGGTCATTACATTTCGTGACGAGCAACAACGCGAACGATTGGAAAATGAAGTCGGGAAAGTGGCTTCGGACTCGGTACAGGTTATCTTGGAGCAAGGCGGTGAAGAGCGACGGCACTCGGTGCGAAATGCCTTGGCGAGAATTCCTCAGGAAACCGAAATTCTTTTCGTCCACGATTGTGCTCGCCCAATGATTCGCCCCGAGAGCCTTATCAGACTTCTAGACGAAGCCGAACAAAGAGGCGGTGCCGCACTTGCTCATTCTGTAAGAGATACTTTGAAACGAGTCCATGTCGCTAATGGCACCCCACCCTTGACTGATGAAACCGTTGAACGGACCAATCTCTGGGCCGTGGAAACACCCCAAGTATTCAAGGCCAGCCTGTTGCTCGAGGGAATGAATCGAGCTTTCGCCGAGGGACTACCAATTACTGACGAGACCTCAGCGGTTGAATTGCTTGGACAATCGGTCAGTCTAGTCGATCCGGGTTACCCAAACCCTAAGGTCACAACCCCTGCAGACTTGTCTTACGTAGAGTTTCTAATTAACGGGAAAAACTCATGAATCAGCCAATTCGCATCGGTCAGGGCTATGACATTCACCGTTTTGCCGAAGGGCGAAAACTCGTTCTAGGTGGCGTCGACATTCCTCATGAACTAGGATTGGAAGGTCACTCCGATGCCGATTGTCTGGCCCACGCCATCGCGGATGCCCTTCTAGGCTCTTTGGGATTGGCTGACATCGGAAATTATTTCCCGACAGATGATATCGCGCTTAAGGGAATCGATTCCATGAAAATCCTTCTAAAGGCGAAAGAGGAATGTGATTCGCGAAATTATGAGGTTGGTAATGTGGACGCCACGATCATTGCCGAGGCTCCCAAAATGGCTCCCCATATTCCGGCGATGAAAAAGAGGTTGGCGGAAATTCTGAGCTTGGCACCTGAACAAATCGGGGTCAAGGCCACCACCAACGAAGAAATCGGAGGCATTGGAAGAAGCGAGGGCATAGCAGTCCATGCCATATGCCTAATGGTCAAGAAAACCAACTAGTCTTTTTCAGCAGTCGACAATGCGAAAACTTCCTCGGAGGAGAAGAAGCGTTTGATTTCTCTGTCGGCAGTTTCTGCTCCGTCGGAGGCGTGCGCAATATTCTGCATCTTGTTGGTTCCGAGATCTCCGCGAATGGTACCAGTCGGTGCTTCAGCGGAATCTGTTGGGCCGAGAAGTTCGCGTACGCCTTGGATAACGTTCTCCCCCTGAAGGATCATCGCGATCACTGGACGAGAGTTCATAAACGCGGCGATCTCAGGAAAAAAAGGCAAGTGGAGAATATGGCTATAGTGCTCGTTCAGAACGTCCGATTCCAATTGAACCATCTTGCAAGCAACTACTTCGTACCCAGCCTTTTCGAATCGAGTTATCACTTCACCAGCGACCTTTGCGACAAGACAATCGGGTTTCAACAAGACGAGGGTATTTTCCATGACGGCAGTAAAAAAAGGGGGAATCCAGATTGAAACTCAGGACTCTTCGGCAGAACCTTCGTCCTGGGGTGAAGAAGCTGCGACAGCCTCCTTCTTCGACTTTTTCGAGACACCGTCACCTTGCTGCTCGAAGCAAAGCCCCTCTTCCTCATCATCCGAAACAAGCACTTTGATGGGTTTGCTCTTCTTCACGTTCCCAGCAAGAAGCGCCTCGGCGAGATTGTCCTCGAGATATTTTTCCACCGCTCGACGGAGTGGTCGGGCACCGAGTTTCTCGTCGTATCCATTATCGACAAGGAACTCCTTGGCCTCGTCGCTCACTTCGAGCTTGAGCTTACGTTCACGAAGGCGATCAGCCACCTTGGCTAGTTCCAACTCAACGATTTCGTACATGCTTTCCTTGGCAAGGGGACGGAAAATAACGACTTCGGTGAGGCGGTTGAGGAACTCGGGCTTGAAGACGTTCTTAGTCTCGTCGAGTATCTTGTCCTTGATCTTTTCGAAATCCTGCTCGGTATCTCCCACGGAAAAACCCATGGATACGTTCCGCTGGAGAATTTGAGCCCCTACGTTGGAGGTCATGATGAGGATGGTGTTACGAAAATCAACCTTGCGCCCCAAACTGTCGGTGAGACGTCCATCCTCCAGAATCTGAAGGAGAATCTGTACAACATCGGGATGGGCCTTTTCTATCTCGTCGAAAAGGATAACCGAATAGGGCTTGCGGCGAATGGCCTCTGTCAATTGCCCACCTTCCTCGTAGCCCACGTAACCGGGAGGAGAACCAATCATGCGTGAGACGGCATGCTTCTCCATATATTCCGACATGTCTATCTGCACGAGCGCTTCCTGTTCGCCAAACATTTGCTCGGAGAGGATTTTAGCCAAGTGGGTCTTGCCCACTCCCGTGGGTCCCAAGAACATAAAGGAGCCAATGGGACGCTTGGGATCCTTCAAGTCAGCACGCGAACGGCGAAGTGCCTTGGCCACGACCTCAGTCGCAAAATCCTGCCCGACAACTTGCTTGCGAAGCTCGTTCTCAAGGTTGAGGAGCTTCTTCGTCTCCTTCGTCTCCATTCGACTAAGGGGAATGCCGGTCCAGTCCGAGACGACTTGGTACATGTCGTCATCGTCAACCGTGCCACGCTTTTCATCGTGTGATTTCTTCCACTCCTCCAAAACGCGTTCCCGCTTTGCCCGCAGCTTTTTCTCCTTGTCGCGAGAGTCGGCGGCTTCCTCAAAATTCTGCTCGGCAATTGCTTTCTCCTTTGCAGCGCAGACATCCTTGATTTCATCAGAAAGTTTCTCGATTTCGGGAGGTCGCTTGAGCGATTCCATACGGGCGCGGGCACCCGCTTCATCCAAGGCGTCGATAGCCTTATCCGGCAGGTAGCGTCCCGTTACGTAACGGTCGCTCAACTTGGCTGCGGCAACCAATGATTTGTCAGTGAAATTGACGTTGTGGTGCTCTTCGTATTTAGAGCGAATTCCCTTGAGGATGAGTACGGTTTCATCCACGGAAGGCGGCTCGACCTTGACGGATTGAAATCGTCGATCAAGAGCACTGTCCTTCTCAATGTACTTACGGTATTCACCCAAGGTAGTGGCGCCGACGCACTGCAACTCACCTCGACTGAGAGCCGGCTTGAAGATGTTGGAGGCGTCCATAGCCCCTTCAGCCGCTCCCGCTCCAACGATGGTGTGCAACTCGTCGATAAAGATTATGATGTTTTTGGATCGACGAATTTCATCCATCACCGCCTTAATACGTTCTTCGAACTGACCACGATATTTAGTTCCGGCAACCATGAGGGCGAGATCGAGAGTGATGACTTTTTTGTCCAGCAGGTTCTCGGGAACAAGACCACCCGCAATCTGCTGAGCAAGTCCTTCCGCGATGGCCGTCTTGCCTACCCCCGCCTCCCCGATGAGGACAGGGTTGTTCTTCGTCCTGCGGCAAAGGATTTGGGTAACTCGACGAATCTCTTGCTCCCGACCGATCACGGGATCCATTTCGTCCTTCTTGGCGATTTCCGTCAGATCACGACCAAAGGCCTTGAGTGCAGGCGTCTTGACCTCCTTGCCCTTCTCCTCGCCCGACCCACTGCCTGCGAGGGAGGTTTCCAAGTCATCATCACCCGCAAAGTTGGGATCCAGCTCGGAGAGGATTTCTGAGCGGCAGCGTTCGACGTCAACGTCTAGAGACTTCAGAACGCGAGCAGCTACGCCCTCGCCCTCTCGAAGCAAGCCGAGAAGGATATGCTCCGTGCCTACGTAACTATGATTGAGTGACTTCGCTTCCTTCCCCGCAAGGGACAAAACCTTTTTCACTCTAGGCGTGTACGGAACGTTTCCGGATGGCTTGGATTCGGGACCGGTGCCAACCTGTTGCTCAACAGCTCCCCGAACCGTATCGAGGTCGAGACCCATTTTCTGCAGGACGTTCACGGCCACTCCCTGCCCTAGGTTAATTAGTCCGAGCAACAAATGCTCTGTCCCAACATAATTGTGATGAAAACGATCCGCCTCCTTGCGGGCCAACGCCAACACCTGTTGGGCGCGCGGTGTAAAATTACTCATCGGCTCTGACATACTAACAATAATTAAAGTCTGGATACTCGCAAAGTCAACTAAGGCGTGTCGAAGTTCGGGGCTGGTGCCTTCTTGAATTCCTTGCGCAGAATTTCCGCACGAAGAACATCACGTTTGTCAGGATCGACCTGACAGCCCGCGGATAATTGCACGTGACCGGGCTGAATCTCCATCATCAGGCGATCCGCCAGACCACGATATTTTGCGGGCAGCATGCCCAAGTCGGTCGCCAAGCGAACAAGCGAAAGGTGATCCATGCTTTCCGAGCTCTGCATGACCCACGCTCCACGCAGAACTCCAAGCGCTCGGCCGATTTTGTCCAAGACTAGAGATCGGGACTCGTCCAGTAGCTTTGTACGTGCGTTTAATTCCTGCTCCATTATTTTGCACAAAGTCTTGTCGAGACGTTCCAGAATATCTTCCTCAGACTCGCCCAAGGTCTGCTGATTCGAGATTTGAAATACACTTCCACTCGCATCCGATCCCTCACCAAAGATTCCTCTCACGGCAATGCCCAACTGGTTTACAGCATTGATTACCTTATCCATGTTCTTTGACATGACCAATCCTGGCAAGTGCATCATCACCGATGCACGCAAACCCGTTCCAACGTTCGTGGGGCACGCTGTAAGAAAGCCAAGTTCGCCATCGTAGGCATAACTGAGGTTTGAGTCGAGACCGAGGTCGACAGCATTGGCCTTTTTCCAGACTTGAGCAAAGTCCAACCCGTTCCGGAGCACTTGTATGCGGAGATGGTCCTCCTCGTTGATCATAACACAGCAGGAACGGTCTTTGCTCAAGACCATACCTGCGCCATCATCAGCCTGAGACAACTCGGGACTGATGAGATGCTGCTCGACGAGGATTTGTTTATCAAGTTCGCTAAAATCATCCATCTCCAAAGAAACCGCATCCTTCATCCCACGCATATCCTTCAAGACAGAAAGGCACTTGGTCAAAACTTCCCGCCTTTGTGACGTTTCGGCACGCCCAGGGAAAGGAAAGTCACACAAGTTGCGAGCCAATCGAACTCGAGTGCTTAGAGCCACGGGAGTGGCTTTCGACCGGCGCCCCGGACTAACATTGAGGATGGAATGAAACATTCTGCCAAGTCTCTTTGCTTAGGCTGCAGAGGTTTCGGTCGATTCCTTTAAAGTCTGGATTTCGTCTCGAAGTCGGGCGCACTCCTCAAAATTTTCGGCTTCCAAAGCCGACTTCAATTCATCTTCCAGACGCACAATCTTTTTCTCAAGTTGTTCGACTAAATCCTTTTTGCGAGCAGCCTTCTCGTCGTCTCCAAAACGGGCCTGCACTCCCTTGGGAATCTTGCCCACATGACGAGTCCCGGCGTGCATCCCGTCGAGCATAGGACTGAGAAAGGGGCCAAAAGCCTGATAACAAGCGGAACAACCGAAGCGACCACCTTTCTTGAATTCCTGTTGGGTTAATCCGCAACTCTCGCAAACCAAGTCGTCGGAAGAAACGGAAAGTTCCATTCCTGCCGAGGTCATCAAGCCGCCCATTGAGAAATCGGCCGTGTTGGTCACACCCTTCTCTTGGGCACATTCCTCACACAAGTCGATCTTGTGCATCTGGTTGTTGAGAATTTGAGTAAGATGAACAGTCGCAGGATTATCGCAACTGTGGCATTTCATTGAATCTGTCATCGAGCCTCCACCAAAAATAAGAATTTAAACAACACCTTTCAAAACTAGTCCGGAAATCACAACATTTCAACGCAGAATGTGCGCCAAATGATGTCATAACAATTTTCCCCCGTTACAAAAGGGAATTCGTAGATCAGATCATCGTGCCGACCCTCGACACCTTTTCTCGAAAACTCGTGATGAAATCCTTGGTAACATCACCAGGGCTACCGGAGCCTATCGGACGATGGTCCACCTCAACGCAAGGAATCACTTCAGCCGCCGTGCCGGTCAGAAAACATTCATCGGACGTCCACAGGTCGTAACGGGTGAGGGCCTGTTCACGCAGGGGCACGCCCAATTCCTCGGCAATTTCGATGACGGTTCCGCGAGTGATGCCGCGTAACGAACCGGCATCCAGGGGAGGCGTGTAGAGAACCCCCTTGCCATATGCAAAAACATTATCGCCTGTACACTCGGCAACCTCTCCCTTGTCATTGAGCATCAGCGCCTCTTGAAACCCCACACGCTTGGCCTCTATCTTCGCGAGGATATTGTTGAGGTAGTTCAGGCTCTTTACTGCAGGAGGCAAAGCCGATGCATTGATACGCCTAGTGGGCACGGTAATGATTTTCAATCCCGTCTCATAAAGTTCTTCCGGATAAAGCTGAATTGTATCCGCAATAACGATAACTCCTGCTGGTCCGCAGCCATCGGGCGTCAACCCGAGGTGCCCCGGTCCTCGCGTCACCACGAGACGTATGTAGCCATCGCGCAACCCGTTCAACCGACAGCTTTCGCACACGACCTCGGCCAGTTCAGTCCGACTCATTGGCAGTTCGAGCAGGATGGCCTTGGCGGAAAACTCCAGCCGCTCCAGATGCTCGTCCAGCTTGAAAACGCAACCATCGTAAAGGCGGATTCCCTCGAAAACGCCATCACCATACAAGAGGCCATGATCAAAGACCGAAACCTTCGCATCCTCCTTATCGACAAATTCCCCGTTCAGGTAAATTTTCATGTAGTCAAAGCTCTTTGATTTTGGGCAAAAAAGCCCAAAAGGCGAGTGCCTTTATCCAGAGCTGTCCTCAGTTGTTCTCGATCAAGTTCTCCACAACCGAAGGATCGGCCAAGGTACTGACGTCGCCGATCTGGTCGGTCTCACCCGTGGCGATCTTGCGAAGGATGCGCCGCATGATCTTGCCCGAACGCGTCTTCGGCAGGGAAGGCGCCCAGTGAATCACGTCGGGTGTGGCAATCGGCCCAATCACGGTACGCACCTGTTGCCTCAGCTCGCCTCGCAACTCCTCGGTGTATTCGACCCCGGCGTTAAGGGTGACATATGCGTAAATTCCTTCACCCTTCACCTCGTGCGGAAATCCGACCACCGCCGCCTCCGCCACGTTTGCGTGAGCCACGAGGGCGCTTTCCACCTCGGCAGTACCCATGCGATGCCCGGAAACGTTGATCACGTCGTCCACCCGCCCCGTGATCCAGTAATAGCCGTCCTCGTCCCGCCGACAACCGTCCCCCGTGAAGTAGTAGCCCTTGTACTGCTGGAAATAGGTGTCCTCGAACCGCTTGTGGTCACCGTACACCGTCCTCATCTGACCAGGCCAAGGTTCCTTGATCGCAAGCACCCCGCTCACGCCATTCCCCTCCAGTTCCTCACCCGTCCGGGGATCGAGAATAACAGGCTTCACGCCGAAAAAAGGAAAGGTGGCCGAACCGGGCTTCAGGGGAGTGCAACCCGGCAAGGGTGTGATCAGGATACCACCCGTCTCCGTCTGCCACCACGTGTCCACGATCGGGCAACGTTCCTTACCCGCGTTGCGGTGATACCATCGCCAAGCCTCGGGGTTGATCGGTTCGCCGACGCTGCCGAGGAGACGCAGGCTCGGCATGTCGTATTTCGCGGGCCATTCCTCACCCGCTGCGGCAATCGCACGAATGGCAGTGGGCGCCGTGTAAAATTGGTTTACCTTCCATTTCTCGATCACCTGCCAGTAGCGATCAGGCTTAGGGTAGGTCGGAATGCTCTCGAACATCGCGCTGGTGGCCCCGTTGGCAAGCGGGCCATAGACGATGTAGGTGTGTCCGGTAACCCAACCGATGTCTGCAGCGCAAAAATAAACGTCCTCCTCATGGTAGTCGAAGACGTACTTGTGAGTCGTGGCGGCGTACACCATGTAACCACCCGTTGTGTGCAGCACGCCCTTGGGCTGCCCCGTGGAACCGGAGGTGTAGAGGATGAAGAGCGGATCCTCTGCATCCATCTCCTCGCATGGACAATCGGTCGAGGCTTCCGCCACCGCCTCATCCCACCAGAGATCGCGACCATCTTGCATCTCGCACTCGATGCCCTTGGCATCCTCCACCCGCTTCACCACGATACAGGTCTCCACGGGTTCTCCCATTTCCTCGGAAGCGGAGACCATCGCCTTGTCGGCGTTGGGCTTCATGGGTATCGCCTTCTCTCCGCGGAAAGTTCCGTTGGCGGTGACAAGGGTCTTGCAGGTCGAGTCCACGATGCGGTCGGCCAACGCCTCAGCCGAGAACCCCCCGAACACCACCGAGTGCATCGCTCCTATTCTCGCGCAGGCCAGCATCGCCACCGCAGCTTCCGGCACCATCGGCATGTAGATCGACACTCGGTCGCCCTTCTTCACACCACGGCTTTTCAACACGTTGGCGAACCTGCACACCTGCTCGTGCAGCTCCCGATAGGTTATGGTGGCGTCCTCGCCCGGTTCGTTGCCTTCCCAGATGATCGCGGTCTTGTCGCCACGTTCCTTCAAGTGGCGATCCACACAGTTGTAACAGACGTTCGTGCTTCCGCCCTCGAACCAGCGCAGTTCGATGGGACCGTCGTTCATGTCGTAGTTGTAACTGCGGACGGAATCCCACTTCCTGTACCAGTGGAACTCCTTGGCCACCTCGGCCCAAAAGCCCTCGGGATCGGAAAAGCTCCGCTCGTACAGCTCTTGGTACTGCTCCATGCTCCCCACGTGGGCGTTGGCGGAAGCCGCCTCGGGAGGGGCCACTATCTCGTCTTGTTCATTCTCGCTCATGGTCCTTGTTCGGGTATCAATTGAAGAAAGGAAGAAAATATCTGGATTGAGCGCGCCTTGTCGATGCGCTTTTCCTGTGATCCTCACGCATGCTCACCTCCGACCTCCATTACGACCTCCCCGCCGAACGAATCGCCCAGTCGCCCGCCGACAGGCGCGACGACTCCCGCCTGCTCCTCCACAATCGCTCCACGGGCGAGACCACCCACCATCACTTTCGCGACCTGCCCGACCTTCTTCCCGACAACACCCGCATCTTTCGCAACGACGTCTCCGTCCTCAAGGGCCGCCTGCTCGGGCAACGTCCCGGCGGCGGCAAGGTCGAGTGCCTTCTCCTCCGCCCCGCCGATTCGTCCACCACTACTTGGCGGTGCCTCCTCAAACCAGGCGGGAAGGTGGCCAAAGCGGGCTCATTCTCCCTGCAGGGGGAATACGAGGCCGCGGTTCAGGAGGTTCTGCCCACGGGCGAATACCTCGTCCACTTCGCTCTCCCCAACGATCCCGACGTTCCTACCCTCGCGGACCGCCTCGGCTCCATGCCCCTGCCGCCCTACGTCAAGCGTCCCGCCGACTCCGCCGACGATCAACGATACCAAACGGTCTACGCCGACCCCGCCAAACGCACCGCCGCGGCAGCCCCCACGGCAGGGCTCCACTTCACTCCGGAACTATTAAAGAAACTCGAAAGCCGCGGCCACCCTATTTACGATCTCACCCTGTCCGTATGCCTCGGCACCTTTCGCCCCATCGAGACCGAGCGTGTGGAAGACCATCCCATGCATGCGGAAACCTATCTGCTGCCTCCTGCCACGAAGGCCGCCCTGATTGAATCCGGACCATCTCGCCTCGCCGTGGGCACCACTACCGTGCGCGCCGTCGAGCACTACCTCGCACAAGGGGACGATCCCGATCCGGACTCCCCCCCCATCGCCGAGACCGATCTCTTCATACGCCCGCCCCACTTCTTTCTCGGGGTGGACGCCTTGCTGACCAACTTCCACCTTCCGGAATCCACGCTGCTTTGCCTCGTCTCCGCCTTCCTGTCGCCCAAGAGCGAAGACGGCTTGCCTCTCCTCAAGGAACTATACGCCCAAGCGCTGGAAAAGGACTACCGCTTTTATTCCTACGGCGACGCCATGCTCCTACTTTAGCAGAAAAGAGGCGACTGAGATCGGCCAGCAGAGGAATGCCTCACTGGCCGACGTCAACTTTCCAGAGCTCATGGCCCTCGGGGTCATGCGCTCTAAAAAAGAGTGTGCTGCCAATCAGGGTAATGTATGTCGGTGAGCTCGAATCAAAACTTGGTCGTACATCCTTCACCATCACGGTGCCGCCCGAGGTGCCGTCGCTCTTCCACAACTCGGTGCCATTGATATCGTTGGATGCCGAGAAATAAAGCGCGTTGTCAAAGGACACAAAATTAGAGGGTGAGCTCGAACCGCTCCCAGGGTAGATGTCCTTCACCTTGCCTCGAATACCGAGACTCAGGGAACCGCTGGTCGTGAGCGGCCACCACTTGTCGGCATGTGCCACGAGACGGACGGATGCGCTCGAACCCGACAATAGCCCATAGTCGGCACCATCCAGTTGACCTTGTAAGGCTACGACTCGCAAACCCAGATTGGAGGTAGACCTGACAAGGTATTCCTTGCCTGCATTCCCTGCTGCCGAGGGAAGCGAAACCAATACGATCGAGTTGGGATCTCCCGCCAGGATCACTCTCTCGGACGAAGCGTTCAGGTCGGCAGATGATACGCGCACATAATCCAGAGGTGGCGCAAAGGCATCGCTAGCAAGCATAGCTTTGGTAACTGTTCCCGGAGCAATGGTTCGGTTCAGGTCGGACACGACGTCAGCGGCAAGGCGAGAACGCGTTATCGTGGCGTTCAAGTCGGCTAGGACGACGGCGGCGAGACGAGCCTTTGTAATGGTGGCGTTGAGATCAGCCAGAATGTCCGCCGAAAGCATGGTCCGAGTGATGGTACGGTTGAGATCGGCTAGGACGTCGGCGGCCAAACGGGTGCGTGCGATGGTCGCGTTCAGGTCCGCTAGCACATACCCGGAAAGACGGGAACGAGAAAACGACGC
>CAZWTI010000238.1:0-3902 GCA_964637065.1 uncultured Puniceicoccaceae bacterium | reverse complement strand
GACCGTATTCTAATTAAAGACAACCACCTCGCGGCAAGTGGATCAATCAAAGGCGAAAGATTGGCTGCTTCAGTTAATAAAGTGAAGTCGAGGGCATCTGACTTGTTGGTAGAAGTGGAGGTGGATCATCTCGATCAGGTTTCTCCAGTAGTCGATGCTGGAGCAGACGCCATTTTGCTGGACAATTTTTCTCCCGAGGAGGTAGCCGAAGCCGTCCATAAGATTCGAAACCGAGCCGTAGTCGAGGCAAGTGGCGGCATCACTTTGGAAACCGCGCGGAGATATGCCGAAGCAAATCCGCATTTCCTCTCCACGAGCGCCACAATCCAAAAATGTTCCTGGGCTGACTTGGGTCTGGACTGGAAGGAGGACTGAACTATGGCCAAATATCCTGAGGGAAAGAGACGCACCGTTTCCTCTAAGCCAAGAGGAAGACGCCTTAAAAAAGAAGATCCGAGCTGTTACCTCCTGAGAACATTGCTGGCAGCAAGCCCCTACTACGTTTCCGGATCTCTTTTGGCTGAACGTCTCAAGATGACGAGAGTCGCCGTTTGGGGACGCATCGATAAGTTGCGTTCTGAGGGAGTCTCCATTGAGGCAGCCCGCAACCGTGGTTATCGTCTCGAAGCCGAACCCGACCGATTTAACCAGCATCTCCTCGAAGCTTGGCTAAGGGAAAAGGGCATAAATTGCCCCATCTCCGTTTTTGACTCCTTGGACAGTACTAACTCGGAGGCCGAACGACAACTTGCGGCAGGACGCAAAGGAACATTCGCGATTGTGGCCAACATGCAGGATGCGGGACGAGGCAGGCTTGGTCGAAAGTGGCATAGCCCCGCAGCGGGAAATCTCTATCTATCCGTTGCGTTTCGTCCTGATGTTCCGGCATTCAAGCTCCGTTTACTGACTCTCTGGCTTGGTATTCGTCTTTGCAAGTTTCTCCGCTCCATCTCGGAGACCGAAATCATGGTAAAATGGCCGAACGACCTTGTGATAGAAGGACGAAAGGCCGGGGGCATGCTCACGGAAGCCTCCATAGACCCGGAAAGAGTACGCACCCTATCCTTCGGACTGGGACTAAACGTCAACGCGACCCGCAACCGCTTTCCAAAAAACTTGAGAGATACCACCACCTCACTTAGAAATCGGACTGGACAAACCTTTCGCCTACACGAATTGGCCGCCAACATCATCGGCGTCATTCTATCCGGATACAAGGAGTGCTTAATGGGACTAGATGCTAAAACCCTCCAAGAGGCATGGAACCCCCTTGACGCGTTTGCGGGCAGACAAGTGACGGTTCAAGTCGAAAAGGAAGCAATCAAGGGCAAGGCAACGGGGATTGATGAGACTGGTGCACTCCTTGTGAAGTTTCGAAACGGCAGGACCACTGCAATCAATTGTGGGGATGTGACTCTGCAGAAAGTCAAATGACGAATGACGGTGAACCAGTCCTTTGTGTCGATGTTGGAAACACCAACATCCGTTTTGGAATAGTTGAAGAAGAAGTTTCTCAACCAGAAACAATGCTAACGAAAGAAATGATTGCCAACCCGAATGATTTCTTAGCCGCCCTGCCAAAAGGAGTTAGGGCCTCCGCCTATTGTTCCGTCACACCCGCAGCCGACTCCATCGTTCAAAAAGCTTTGCAATCCGTTGCAGCCAAACCCTTTCGACTCACTTCTGAAACCTGTGGGAAACTACCTGTCCGCTACCCAAATCCAGAGCAAGTAGGACAAGACAGGCTCGCCAACGCACTCGCAGCCCACATCCTTTATGGAGCCCCAGCCATAGTAATCGACGTGGGCACTGCAGCGACCTTCGACATCGTCACCAAAGAATATGGCTACGAAGGTGGCGTGATCGTACCCGGACCACAGGTTCTGCTGGAGTGCCTACAGGATCGCACCGCCTTGCTACCCCATGTCTCACTACCTAAAACGCAGCCGAGGGAGGCAATTGGCAGGAGTACGTCCGAAGCAATGCTGATAGGCATGACGCTAGGGTTTTCTGCGATGGTTCTTGGAATTCTCGAGGAGGTGAAAATCTCTCTTACTCGATTGGAAAAAGACAATCCATTAATAATAACAACTGGGGGTGGAGCCTTTAGGATAAGTGAGATTGAGGCGATTGACGACCCCAACCTGACGCTCAAGGGACTCGCCTTGGCCTTTTGGGCGAACAACAAGGAATGACTGAGGAAAGCAAGGGGTCGAGGAATGTGATCGAGGTTACCAATCTGAAAAAAGCCTATGGTCGGGTGAAGGCATTGGACAATGTGACTTTCACCGTTTCAAAGGGAGAGGTCGTGGGCTTCCTCGGACCAAACGGAGCAGGCAAGAGTACCACTATGAGAATCTTGTGTGGTCTAACTTCCGCCGACTCGGGAAAAGCTCGCGTAAGCGGAGTAAACTTGGCGGAGGAGGAGGGCGCAGTCAGAAAACATATAGGATATCTTCCTGAAAACAATCCCTTGCCTGAGGATTTAAGGGTTTCCGAGTACCTTCGGTTTCGTGGACGCCTGAAGGGACTTTCGGGTGGACTTTTGCGTGAACGCCTAGATGCAACCCTCAACCTCTGCGATTTACGCCGTACCGCGGCCGAAAGATTGATTGGAAACCTTTCGAAAGGGTTTCGTCAAAGAGTTGGAATCGCCGAAGCCTTGCTCGCGGAACCAAAAGTTCTGGTTCTAGACGAACCCACAATCGGGCTTGACCCTCGCCAGACGGGCATCATGCGTAACCTTTTGGAAAGGTTGAGAGGAGAAACGACTTTTCTCATTTCTAGTCACATTCTATCAGAAGTAGAAGCCAGTTGTGATCGCATGATGATAATGAACCGCGGAAAAATCGTGGCCAAAGGCACATTGTCCGAACTACAGGCAGAGTATCTCGAAAAGACCATTCTGGAGATCGTAGCCAGCTGCGACAGAGAAATTATTGAAAGAGTCGTGCAGAACATTAATCCCAACTGTGAACTAACCGAAGAAAGTCCTTTGGATACAACTGGGAAAAGACGTTTCTCGTTCTCTATTTCGCAAGACTCGACAGAAACCGAAACGGTATTGAGATCCCTAGTCTCCAACGATGCTGTAAAAATATACGAGTTTGCTTTTGCTCGTCCTGATTTGGAAACGATTTTCCTAAAAGCGACGAAGAGAAGTTGGGAGGAAACGGGTTCCTCAGGACAAGCGGTCAGAGAAGTTTCAGCCACTCTGCAACCCGAAGAGGAGGGGGAGCATGTGGAATGAAAGGGTTTACAATTATATTTCGCCGGGAGGCTTTTGGCCTTTTCATCTCGCCTGCAACCTATGTCGTTGCCTTTTACTTCCTCATTTTGCTTGGTGTAGGATTTCGTTTCTTCATTGAAAGCTTCGTCCATACGGGTTGGATTTTACCCCCTTTGGCATCACTGGTAGTGGCAATGGTCTTCGGGTCGCCCGCCTTGGTTCCATTCCTTACCATGAGGAGTCTAGCGGAAGAACGCCGTCTAGGAACATTAGAGACTCTGTTTGCTGCCCCAGTATCAACGACTGCAGTAGTAATGGGCAAGTGGAGCGCATCGTACATGTTCTTCCTTATCATCTGCGTAGCCGCATTCGGTTTTCCATGGATTGCAACCTTACTCCACCAAGAGGGAACGGCCAACCTCCACCTGTTGAATGAAGCACAGTTAATCGGTGGCGCCGTATACCTTGCCGCGACCGGAATGGCCTTTACTGCGATTGGCCTTTTCGCCAGTGCCGTGACGAGAAACCAGATGGTGGCGGGCATGCTTTGCTTCACCTTGCTAGCCCTGCACGTTGGTATCATGGCTTTTTCCCACGGCAAAACAACCCCTCCAAGTCCTACAATAGAAGCGGAAACCATCATACGCCAATCAATGGGCTCCTTGTTAGCAGG
>CAZWTI010000237.1:0-5001 GCA_964637065.1 uncultured Puniceicoccaceae bacterium | reverse complement strand
TTTGGTGAGGGGAGCAGGAGAGTGATCCACGTTAGGCACAAGCTTTCACTTGGCGAGCGTTTTCTTGATCTACTTTTGATGATTTTGTCAAAGGGCACGGGGCAGTTCGAAGCAAGTGCATCTTCAACCTTTTCTTTTCCAAGCGACTTTGCAGGACTTCGCCAACATCTGCAAAGCTTCTAGAAGATGTTCTCTTTCTAAACTGCTGAGGCCCTTTAGGGCTTCTCCTTCCAAGGCGAGAGCTCGAGTGCGGGCCCGAGCAAACTTTTTTTTGCCTGCATCGGTTTCGGAAACGATTCTTCTTCTACGATCCGATGGATCGGGAATGCGGCGGATAAGACAGGCCTTTTCCATGCGGAGCATCATGGCAGCTATGGTGTTTGGATCGCTGGTCATCAGTTCGCAGAGTTCTTTTTGGGAAAGACCTTGCAAGCCTGAGCCTGAAGCCTCTGAGAGCCAACGAAGCACGATGTATTGGTCAGGGGTGAGACTGAGGTCTGCCAGCCTACGCATCAGGGTATAGTTCAGCTTCATCCAGCATTCGCGGATTAGAGGAGGTAGGCGGCGACGGGAAGGATGATCGATCGGCAGTTCGCTGCCACCTTTATTTTTTTCTGTTTTGTTGTGCGACAATGTTTGACAATAAGGTACGTACAGGTACTAATCGGCATATTCCTTTAGCCTCAAGTCGAATCGAACCCACTGTTGATTTTCAGGGAATAAGAAAACCTCAACAAAACATTTGCTGCCATGATAAGAATTAAAGAAAAAATCCGCATTCGGTATCTGATTACCGGCACTGCTCTCGCTTTGGTCATGGCGATTGTTGGTTGCGTGCAGACGGGACCGAAAAAGAGCACCTCATCCCCAGTAAAAAACACCTCAGCTTCTCCAGAGCCTCCAATGGTCAACGCCGACTGGCTTTACTGGCGTGGTTCAGAGGGCACCGGCGTTTCCGTTCAAACGGGACTGCCTGACAAACTGGATGCGAACGATACTGTCTGGACCTCTGAAATTCAAGGTGGAGGCGTGCCCGTTGCAGCTGGTGCACGCATTTATCAATTCGGTTACTATGGCGTTACGGAAGATCTGCAGGAGGCCTTGGTCTGTATGGACGCTGCGAGCGGCAAGGTTATTTGGGAGCGTCGATACAGCGATTTCATATCAGACATCGTTTACAATCGTTATGGTGTGGGAGCCGCAGCCGTCGATGGACAAACCGGCAATGTATATTTCCAGACCAGTCCGGGCTTGCTTCTCGGTTTCGACAGGGATGGAAAGAAGCTTTGGGAACGATCCTTGATGGAAGAATTTTCTCGGCTTACCTTTCCCAACGGTCGTACTGGCGGGCCTTCCGTGGACGGGAATCTCGTCATTATCCACGCCATTACGGCTAATTGGGGCAAGAACGGCCCCGCTCGCGACCGTTTCTACGCATTCGACAAGTTTACGGGAGACCTTGTCTGGTTCTCCACTCCCGGCATTACACCTAAGGACAGTTCCTTCGCACCTTTGATCTTCGAAGACTTGCCGAATGGTCGCCGTGTTTTCTACAGCGGAACAGGTTGCGGGAACGTGGTTTGCATCGATGCGCGCACCGGTCAGTCGCTCTGGCGCTTCCAAATGTCCTATGGCGGGGTGAATTCCGGGACAGTGCTTCATGGGGATACAGTCATTGCCATTCATGGAAAGGAGAATATCGATGCCACTGACATTGGGCGTATGGTCGCAATTAAGAAACCCGCCAAACTTCCTACCCATGGAGAGCCGATGCTCGTGTTGGGAAAAAAAGACGAAAAGTGGCGAAACAACGAGCTGGAAGCGTTTACCAGCACCCCCGTCTATCGCAAGGGCCGCGTTTACTCGACCATCAAGACTGGTGAACTGCTTTGCATTAACGCTGAATCAGGCAAAATAGTTTGGCGTCTCAAGCTAGCTCCCGACCAAGTTCATGCTTCCCCAACTTGGGCCGACGGCAAGCTTTACGTCCCCATGTTCGATGGCAAAGTCTTTGTTGTTAAGGATAATGGGGAGGAGGGTGAAATTCTTAGCGAAACACATCTCGACGGTGCTTGTCTTGCCGCACCATCCGCGGCCTACGGACGGGTTTTCGTACAGTCAAAAAAGCGGCTCTACTGCTTCGGATCCAAGAAATCCTCGCCCAAGTTTGTTACTTCTTCGGCATCTCCCGATCTGGGTGAGGGTAATGCTGTTGCGCTACAGGTCGTGCCTGCCGAGTTCGCCGTGAAGTCCGGCACTAGCCAAACTTTCAGGGTTTACTCCCTAGACAAGGCTGGTCGTCGTATTGCCGAGGTCAAGAAAGGCCTTACTTGGGAAAAGTGGATACCGCCAACCGCCAAAGTGAAAGTGAAGGTGGATGCAGAAATTTCCAACGATGGCGTTCTTACTGCCGCTGTCGACGCCAAGCTTTCAGCTGGTGCCTTACGGGTTACGGACGGCAAGGTTTTTGGTTTTTCTCGCGGGCGTATCTTGCAAGATTTACCTTATTCGGAAAACTTTGAGAATGGTTTTGTCCTTAACCAGACTTCGACCGACGACATAGCCTTTTCCTATGCACCGTTGCCTTGGCTTGGAGCCCGCATGCGTTGGCAAATTCAGGAGAGGGAGGGCAACAATGTGGCGGGAAATACTCTCGACCGAGTACTCTTCCAGCGGACCATGAACTTTCTCGGGCACAAGGACATGAAGAACTACACAGTCAAAGCTGACGTCATGACCGATGGCAATCGCCGCGTAAAATCTACCGTTGGACTGGTCAACCAGCGTTACATCATCGCCTTGGTCGGCAATTGGCAGAAACTGGAAGTTTTTTCCAACTATGATCGCTTCAAGGTTTCCGTGCCTTTTCCCATCAAGACCAATGTCTGGTATCATTTGGCAACCCGTGTAGACGTGAATGCCGACGGTTCAGGAGTCGTTCGGGCAAAGGCTTGGGAAAAGGGGAAGGAGGAGCCCAAGGGTTGGACTATCGAGGCTCCTCACGCCAATGTTCACAAGCACGGTTCCCCGGGCGTGTACGCCCTCTCTCCCCAAAGCCTTAAGAAAGTTTACTTAGACAATGTTTCCATAACCACCAACGAGTAAGGATAACACAAACATGAAGCTCGAAAACAAATACCTTTACCTTGCCCTCATATCGGCAGCATTGGCCACGCATTCGGTTCAAGGAGCCGATTGGCCGGTCTGGGGAGGGGATGGTTCCCGCAACATGGTTTCCTTTGAGAAGGCCGTGACCTTGGACTTCAATCCCGGTCGCATGAGCGAAGAGGAAGTCGTGGACATGAAGACGACCAAGAACGTCAAGTGGGTCGCTAAACTGGGATCGCAATCCTACGGAAACGTAACGGTTGCGGATGGACGCGTCTATGTCGGCACCAACAACGAGTCCCCTCGCGATCCTGCGAAGAAGGGCGATCGTGGCGTCGTGATGTCTTTCGACGAGAAGTCCGGGAAACTCCACTGGCAACTAGTAATCCCAAAGCTTGGCGCCGGCAAGGTGAGCGATTGGGAATACATCGGGGTCTGCTCCTCTCCTGCAATCGAGGGTAACCGCGCCTATGTAGTTACCAACAAGTGCGAAGTCGTGTGTCTCGACGTCGAAGGTTTCAAAAATGGCAACGATGGTCCCTTCAAGGACGAGGCAAAGTATGTCAAGCCGAAGGGCGGAAAGGATTCCCTTAATGAGACAATCGACGCCGATATCATCTGGAAGTACGACATGCGGGACGAGCTCGGTGTTTTTCCTCATAATGTTACGAGCTCTTCTCCAATCGTCATCGGTAACATGGTGATTGCCGCCACTTCAAATGGCGTGGATTGGTCACATACCAACATACCCGCGCCTCTATCCCCTTGTTGGATCGCTCTCGACAAGAACACGGGAGAGCTTCTAGGTGAAGATGGCTCCGGAGCAGGTCAAAATGCTCTTCATGCCGCGTGGTCTTCCCTCACTATTGGCCAGTCCGGAGGCAAGGATGTCCTTGTATGGGGGGGGACAGATGGTTTTTGCTACGGATATTCCACAAAGCCCGAAAAGGACGAAGAGGGGTTCGATGTGTTCAAACCCCTTTGGAAGGTGGACTGCAACGAACCACATTACCGCAAGGACAAGAACGGCAAGAAGATTCCTTATGCCACGCCTCCCGGGCCTTCCGAACTGATTGGCACTCCCGTTCTCTACAAGGGCAAGATCTACGCGGCCATCGGGCAGGATCCCGAGCATGGCGATGGCGTGGGTCGTCTTACCTGTATCGATGCCGCGACGGGCAAGGTTGCCTGGAAGTACACTGAAGTCGGTCGTACGATCTCCACGGTTTCCGTTGCGGATGATCTCGTATATGTTGCCGAGTATGCAGGGCTTGTGCACTGCCTAGATGCCAATACCGGCAAGCTTTACTGGAAGCACGACTCCTTCAGCAGAATCTGGGGTTCAACTCTCGTGGTGGGCGGCAAGGTGCTTTTGGGGAACGAAGACGGCGATCTTATCATCCTCGACCACGGGAAGAAGAAACCGAAAGTGAAGACCGTGGATATGGGAGCTCCTGTCTACAGTTCCCCCGTTGTAGCGAATGGCACACTTTACGTTGCCACTCAGACCCATCTCTTCGCCATCGGCAAGTAAAGTGAGCGACGCAAATTCTTCATCGGGGAAATCCCTCGTCTGGGGATTGTTTCTCCTTATGTTTGTCCTGCATCAAGACAAATGGTGGTGGGACGACGTTACTCTCGTTTTAGGATTTATGCCCTTGGGCCTTGCTTTTCACGCACTCTTTTCAATTGGTTGTGCCGGCCTTGGTTGGCTTGCTATTCAAAAGGCTTGGCCTCACGACTTGGAAGCATTTGCTGAAGATGCAAGTGAAGCTTCTCCTGTTGGCAACGTTGAAGGAGAGACTGAGGAATGACCACTCTCTACGTCATTATTTTCTATCTTTGTCTGCTCATAGGCCTTGGTTATTTTAGCAACCGCCTCTTTCGCGGTAC
>CAZWTI010000236.1:0-3510 GCA_964637065.1 uncultured Puniceicoccaceae bacterium | reverse complement strand
TCCGGTTGCTTGAGCAATACGCCCGCCTTTCGCTCCTGCCCGTCGGCGGTCAGCAGAAGTTTCGCCGAGGCCTTGAACCGGCGAAGGTCATTTCGGGTGACCCGGATGCGCCCGGCGTAGGCGGCGGGTATTTCAAACCCCTCCTCGGCAATCCTTGCCGCATTATTCAAGTGCCAGGCCATCGTCCGCTTGCCGTGTTTTCGCAGGGCAAGTTCATAGGCGGCCAAGGCGCCCGGCGTCCCGCTGGCCAGCGCCCCCACCTTGCTGGCTCGCCCGTCGGCCTTGCCGTTCTTGACGTACATGTCGTGCTTCGCGGCGGTCGGGGCCGTCTCGCGGCCATCGATAGCCACGAATTTTCCGTTGGCCAGTCGGATGACCATGAAGCAACCGCCGCCAATGCCCGAGTTGTAACCATTCACGACCCCCAGCGTCAGTCCCGCCGCCACTGCGCCGTCGACGGCGTTGCCGCCTTTCTTCATGGCGTCGGTCGCGGCATCCGTGGCGATGAGATCGACCGTGGCCACTGCTCCGCCCGCGGAACCCGACGACGGAGACAAGGTGGAGAGTAATGCGAGGATCGAGATTGCTTGGCGCATGGGGTGAATTCAGTTTCGGGTCCTCGGCCTGTCCGGCGTCTCGAGATACGGGTTTTCCTTATGCGAACACTGCAATTAGGCTAGTAGGATCTCGCGCAGCGGAAGCCGACGTTGACCGAGAAGTTGACCGGGTTGCTGCTTATGCGATGAGAAGCGCGGAGGTCTTTGTCGCCATGGCCGTAGGAGCCGCCTCGAAGCACTCGGCCTCCGGCATCCGGCCCCGCGGGATTTGTCTGCGGAGTCTCGGGATATTGTCCCATGCGGTCCCAGCACCACTCGAATACGTTGCCGCTCATGTCGTGAAGTCCCAGCCGATTCGGCTTCTTCTTCCCGACGGGTCGGGGGTGATTCCGGGGAGGAAAGCTGTTCGATGAGAACCAGGCCACCTCGTCGGTGGCGGCTACGTCGGAGACGCTTTTTATTGCGCCGCTCGCGAAGTTTCCGGGGGAACTCTCGCCCAATCCCCTGAATCGGGCCGCGTATTCCCATTCCGCCTCGGTCGGTAGTCGGTAGCCCTTCGCCTTCCTGTCGAACACCACCGTCGTCAGGGCGTCGGAGTTGCGCGAGTGCCTGATGATCTTGCCTTCCTTGCTTGTGTAGACGGGTTTGCGACCTTCCATTTCGGAATAGGCGTTGCACCAGACCATGGCGTCCCAGGCGCCGACTTCGGTGACGGGTTGGGCGTTTCCCGGCAAGGCCGGGGCCCATGGAGTTCCCGCGCGTCCCTGCAGATGAAAGAAATAGCCGTTAGCCGTTCCGAAATTCCTGACTTCGAGCCAGAGTTCGTAGGTCACCTCGAATCTTCCGATGAAGAAAGGACTGAGCCTTACCTTGTGTTCGGGCGTGGCGACTTCCTCAAACCCCATCGTGAATTCTCCGCCTGGAACGAGAACCATCGATGAGGTGGAGTTCGCGTCGACCAGTTGCAGGGCCGCCATCGCCTTGAGCGAAGCTATTTCCTCTTCAGACCGTTTCTTTGCTTCGGCAAGATCCTTGGCGGCCTTTTCCCTCGCTTGCTCCAAGTCTCTCGCAGCACGCTTCTCGGCCTTTTCGAGTTCCCGGGCCAACTCGGTTTCGTTTTCCGCAACGGGTTCCTCCGTCTTGGCTTTCGCATTCGCTTCGTCTTCCGAGAGGGTAACCGATTCGCATGTCGGGGAGGCAGGCGAATTGGGTTGTTCGGGGGAACCGCGAAGAGGTTCGGGGAGATAGGGATCCGTGATTTCCCTGGGCGTGAGCAGTCGCACCGCCACGATCCAAAGCAGTGTCATGACGCAAATACCGACCAAAATGATCTTGAAGCGCCGCATCGTCAGTTCGGGTCGCCGCGCGACATAAGGGAGGTGTCCGGTCCGAACCTACCTGCCTCGTCTCGCTTCGTCGTAGGAGCGCTTGGCGTTTTCAAGGAGTCGTCGCGCGGCGTCATAGCTCTTCTGGGCTCGTTCGTAATTGGTCTTCAGGCGATCGAGATCGACCTTGTAGGTTCTTTTTTTGGGGTCGGGCTTCTTGCGGGAGGCCTCGACGGCTTTTCTCCGCGCGTCCTCCCTGCGTTTTGCCTCGGCGGCCCAAACCGACTTTATTTCCTCCTTGGTGACCTTTCCGTCGCGGTTGGAGTCGAATCGCTTCAAGTGGGCGCGGCGCGACTCTTCGGCCTTCTTCTTGGCCGCATCAATTGCCTTCGGGTCCCTAGAGGTTTTCGCCGGAGCCTTGCGTCGGGCATCCTCCCTTTTCTTGGCTTCCTCGGCGGCTCTTTTCTTGGCCTCCTCACGTTTGCGATTAGTTTCAGCCGTCCGTTTGGCCAATTCGGCCCGCTTCGCTTCCGCCGCCCGCTTCGCCTCGACCTCCTGTCTTGCCCTCAACTCTTCCTGATGTTTCTTCAGCGCCGCGGTTAGTTCGGACTGTTGGCGCAACAGTTCGCCCGTGGTCTTCTTGGAGGCCGCCTCCGCCTGTTGAAACCTCTCGAGGAGTTCCTTCATCTCCTTCTTCTTTCGATCCGCCTGGGCCTTGTAGTCGTTCGTCAATTGCCTGCGTCCCTTTTCGGCGGCCTCCACCCGTTGGCCGAGGTCGGCGATCTTGCGCTTGTAATCCTCGATTCGCCTGTCTTCGCCCGTTGCCGGTTTCTTGCTCGTGGCCCATGCGGACCCCGTCGCAATGCAGATCGCGATGATGGTCGCCGCACCGGCGCGACGATAGTTTTTGTTCGCCTTCATAATTTCCTTGGTGGTTGGTTTTTCGGCCGTTTTCTATCAGCCTTACTTATTTAACCCACTAATCTCGGTTGGGTAAACAAGCAATCGCCTTCGGCTTCGTATTCGGGCAACCAAGCTCCGGCTTGTTCATGGTTTCGCTTGCATTCCCTAGGTTCGCCAGAACTGCGATTCCTTGGGAGCGGCGTATTCTACCTTCAGGTGGGGCGTGTCCAGTCGCCTGCCCTTTTTCAACGATCGGCAGCCCGCCTCGACCAGTCCCGAGGTGAGCAGCGTGCGTTCGACGGGATAGGGCGCCTTGCCCGAGAGGAACGTCTCCTCGGCCTTCGACATCAAGGCGGCGGAGTAGACGACGTTCGGCACCGGCGGCAGATAAAACAGCGTCGAGAGGGGCTTCTTTTCGCCCTTCAGCTTGGCGGCGAAGGTGAAGTCCCCGACGAGTCCGTTCATCAACATCATCGTCGCCCTCAGTCCGTCCCTGTGCTCGTAGCGGTAGACGATGGGCTCCATCACCATTCGACGCAGCATCTCAGGAGTCGGGTAGCGGTGGCTGAAGGTCTCGGTCTGCCTGAGCGACTGGCTGCGGGAGAGGCAGGAGCGAAATAGTTCGGGGTTCCACCCGCCCTTGGCGAACGATCCTTTCTCCATCGCCGCCCAAGCGTCGTCGCCCTTCAGCGCCTCGAGCCATTTCACGCCCGTCTCGCCTCCCT
>CAZWTI010000235.1:0-2908 GCA_964637065.1 uncultured Puniceicoccaceae bacterium | reverse complement strand
CCCCCATCGTACGAACCTTGCCTGCTGCTTTTGATGGAAACGGTTCGATTAACTTTGCCGGAACGGTTTTGGCGGACGGCGGTTCGTCGGTTATCAAGAGGGGGGTACTGGTAAGCGAGAATCTTCGGTTCGAGGATGCCTTGCAGTTATTCGCTACGAGTTCGCATTCCGCAACTTTTACGATCAAGTCATCCGTTTCCGCCCATCAATCTTCCCGCCGTCAGTACTTCCGTGCCTTTGCCACGAATGCGGAGAGCACTACCTTTGGAGCGATAAAGAGTTTCATCACACCTGATTCATCTACCGCTTCCCCCCCTTGGTGGATTGAATCTGAGGAGTCCGAGGGTGGTTGGAGAACGTTGGATTGGCTTGGAAGTTTTCTCCCGTACGAGAACGGTTGGCTTTATCATTCAAAACTGGGTTGGCTTTATGCGATCGATGACGGCAAAGGAGGTCTATGGTTCTGGCAGGAGAAGCTCGGTTGGCTTTGGACAACCGAGGGTGTGTTTCCATATCTCTACCATCACCATTCTGAAGCTTGGTTATTCTACTTGACCAGCGGCGTAGCGGAGTACTACCTCTACAACTATTCGGACGCTTCCTTCATTAGCGTTTCGAGACAATGATTTCCCTTTTTTGTGCCTCTTTTGAAAAAAAATTGAAAAAAAATGAAAGATTTTCCGACTTTTGGCTAATATAACATGGTGACAGATTTCCAGACAATGCTTTCGGAGGATTGCGATGCTTCCTCCGCAGGCTTAATTTATTATTTGCAATGTGCGCATGCGCGTGGCAATTATTGCCCCTGCCAATTTTAATCAAACCACAGAACGAATCATGATCCCCTTCAAACAAAACCGAGCAATCTTTGCCATTTTACTATTCGGCGCAACGCTGGCGCCTTCCTTCGCCCAGCAAGCCGAGCCGCAAGAGGTGGCCGATCCCAAGGGAGCGATAATTATCGCCAGTCTCGAGGGGCAAGTCACGGTGACGAACAACGCGACCGGTCAAGCATTGCCTGCCGCTCAGGTCGCCGTGGGCAAGCTTCTTTTCGACGGTCACACCGTCAAGACCGCCAAGGGAGCCAAGCTCATCCTGCTCTTCTCGACTGGTACCGTCACGACCTTGAAGGAGGATTCCACCCTGAATATCAAGAAGTTCACCCAAGCCAAGTTCGATCCCAAGGGCTCCGGGAGGCTTTCCGACCGGGATGACGAGCCCAGTCCTTCCGACACTCTCATCGATCTCAGCGTCGGGGACATGGTGGTGGACGTCAAGAAGCTCAAGAAGGAATCAAGCTTCAGCATCGACTCTCCCGTAGGCACCGCCGGTATTCGCGGTACCATTGTCAATCCCGTGGTTAGAGGGAACGATTTCAAATTTAATCAGATAACTGGTCTTTCAGACTTTATTCCCAAAGGCGGCGGAGCGGCCACGCGTTTGGTGCCTGGGCAAAGTCTTGCCGGTACTATTGGCCCCGGGGGCCTTTTGGGAGTGCTGCAGCTTGGTCAGGTTCCTCGAGGTCTCATGAGAACCATCAAGGCCGAGGTCAAGGAAGCCGCCTCAACTGCCGACAAGAGCACGGGCGGCGATGGCTCCGTAGGTCCTTCCGATCAAGAGAAACAACCCCAAGGCGAGGAGGATGAAGCCCCGTCCGAGGAGGAAATCAACGAGTCCGACGACGAACGCGGCGCCTCCGCCAAGGGCGTCGACGACAACGGTTCGGAGGCCGTCGCCTTGGAAAAATCCGGCTTGATCGACTTGGATGATCCCAAGCAACTCGAGCAGGTTGAGACTTTCGTAGAGGTCACCGACAAGGCCGCTGCCATGTTTAAGGACAAGCAAGACGAGGAAGAGACCGGCAGAAAAGATGGACACGATGAATCAAAATCGTTCCTCGATAATCTGACTAAACGTGATGACGAGCCATACAAGAAAGATAAAGATGGCAATGTAGTGAATGATGAGAATGGAAATCCCGTTCCCAATGAGAATTTCGGAAAGCTTCCCTTGGCTAACGTTGTGGATGTTGCGGAGTCGGCCGATTCTGTCGGAGCCAAGGATGAAAGTACCCTCACCGCCGTGCTCGACAACGCAGAAAACGCTGATGAGCTCAAGGAAGTCATTATTGCCACCGAAAAGGCCGATTCTAAGGATAAGGATACCTTGGGAGCAGTCCTCAGGAATGCTGATCAAGCCGTTGCATTGGTCGAGGTCGTTGAGGCAGCCGAGAAAGTTGACGACACGGCTCAAACGGGTGCCCAAGGAACAACTGCTGATGCAGGTGGAAAGGCAGGAACAAAGGAGAAAAAGAAACTGGATTCACTCTTCAAGGTAGTCAAGGAGGTGGACGAGGTGCAGGTGAAGGACAAGAAAAAGAAACAACAAGCCGCTGCCGCCTCGGTCAAAGCTGCCGAGGATCCCGTGGTCGCTGCAGAAGCTGCGCAAGCCAAGACGGATGCAGAGGATGCCGCCCGTGCTGAGGGCAAGTCGGAGGAGCAAATTGAAGATGCCGTCAAAGCGGCAGAGATAGCTGTTATCGAAGCGGCTGGCGCCGCCGTCGTCAAAGCTGAAGAGGATGCCGTGGTCGCTGCAGACAAGAAAGCTGCCGAGGACGCGGCTCGCGCGGCGGGCAAGTCTGATGCTGAAATCGCAGCTGCAGCTGATGCCGTCGCCGCCGCCGCTGCCGCCGAAAAGGAAGCCGAGAAAAAGAGCTTGGAAAAGGCCGGTGAAAAGGAAGTCGCTACCTTCGCAGCTGATATCTTTACAAAACTTGATGATGTTGTGGAGCTTACGGAGACTGCGACCGAGATCGGTGCCGAGGATGGCTTCGGCGAAGTCCTTAAGAACGCCGACAAGGCGACTGAACTGGTCGAGGTAGTCCAAGCCGCCGAGGAAGTTGGTCTAT
>CAZWTI010000234.1:0-7312 GCA_964637065.1 uncultured Puniceicoccaceae bacterium | reverse complement strand
CGCGCCAGCAGCATAGTCTCTGTCCGTCATGCCCTTGCTTCGTTCGCCCAAAATAAGATTTCGTGAAGCAAGTTGCGAAGCAGTCGGCTCAGGAGGTGGCAACTCGACTTCCAGCGAATCGAGAAACAGGTTACGGTCACGAAGCTCGAGGTTTGGATTTTTTGGATCGTAAAAGTTTTTTAGGAAAGCTACTTGAAACAGACCATTCCCAGCTCTCTCTACCTTCGTCTTCACCTCATAAATCTCTAGGTCGGGCGGCACGCAAGCCACCTCGAAAACCTTAAGGTCGCGACCGTTCAAGCGGAATCGCATCTTTGCCAATTCCTTGCCGGCTCGAGTAGCCCAAGCTTTCGCCCGAAAACGGTATTCTCCAGTACGATGGAAATTAATTTTCACCGAAACCTCACCCTCTTTAGACAACACGCGAACATTTCGATTGTAACCATCTCCAACCATTTCCCGGGGTGAAAATCTCTGAATCCTCCCCTGTGGAGAAACATTGCCCAGAGCCCTGTCCAGAATCTTATTCGCTGCCGCCAAGTACTTTTCGAACAAAAGTGGCGAAAGAGACAGTGCATCGCCAATGGTGTCAAAACCATGCCCGGTGTCATCGGGCGGAAAATCCTGGGAGGGATTGAAGTCCACTCCCGTAAGGTCACGGACAACATTATCATACTCCACTCGATTTAGCCTGCGTATGGTAACGCGACCCGGATCGGGTTTGCTTGGATCAAACAGGAAGACCGCACGCTCAATCCAAGACAAAACGATTTCGCGTTCAGCTTCCGTCGGTTGTGGCTTTCGGGCAGGAGGCATATTCTGTCTATACAGATTTTCCCAAACCCGTTTCCAGAATCTGCTGTCCTTGGACAGAGACTGGAAATCGGCAAATCCATCTAGCCGTATGTCTCCCTTGCTTGCCCCATCCCCATGACAATCATAGCAATACTTAGCCAATACAGCTTTGGGCTTCTCGAAAGATTCCTCTTTAGGATTTGCAGATGCAACACACCCGAAAAAGGAAGGCTCGATGCTCAACAGAATTAATCCAAACCTAAAGTTTTTCATGGTAGCAAAGCACCCCTTCCCTAGCAAAAAAGGTCATCCTCCGCAACCAAGACAGTGACTGAAAGTAAAGAAAGCCTATAGAAGTCGGGCTAAACGCTAGTTGCCAAAGGCAAGTACACGGAGATCATCAAAGAGAATTTCGGTCCCGGCATAAGGATAGCCCCAAAGGGTAGATTTGCCGCCAACATAGGGTTCGGGGCTTTCGTACTTGAGAGTCCAGTCTGCAGGCTCGTTCTCGTCGACAGGCCAGACTTTTGCAGAAACAGCAACTCCTTCATCACCTTTTGGTTCAGCTCGAAACCGAAGCCTAGTCCAGGTGCCTGATTTCCAAACATAAGGAATGGAGGCAAGAGTTTCTTCTCCGCGAACCAGTTGAGTGTTACGGGCGGCAGCATTTACACGGAGACGGTAACCATTGACACCTCCCAGACCTGCGGCAAATGCAGGCATGCGACGCCCCTTGCGGGTTGAAAAGACTCGGCAAGTCAACTCGACGGGCTTGCCCCTGACGCGAGGCCCGAAGAGGAACCCGAAGTCTCCGACAGGGGTGCCGAGCAGGGCGAGAGCCTTATCCCCATCCTTCTCGGCAATCACGAAATTTCCGTCGAGGACAAAGAGGTCGGCTGGTTCTTGGCCAACGATTTCTTGCGACCAAGTTGTTTCGAATACGACCTCCCAACTAGGTAATGATAAAACGGTTGGTTCGGGTGCAGGCTTAGCTTCAAAAGGATCCGTGGCAAACGTGGCGTTCGCCTCACTAGAGAGGGTTTTGGCTTTTGACCCGGAACCATTCACGCAACCGCTTGCCGCAAGGCATGCCATTAGGCAAATGCATATGGCCGTCTCGACATCGTGTTTTCCGCTTTTTGCTTTCATCAAAGTTATTCGTCTCTCAATGCCGAGAGACGGCTTTTCCGCAAGGACAGAGTAACGGAAAGCCATGTCCAGAAAAGTGAGAGTGCGATTAAAACAACGAGCAACCAAAAAAAGTTCGAACCTGGTTTCCGACCAATTTCCCCAAAGAGAGCAGGGGCAATTCCAAGTACGGCGGAAGAAGCCCCGATACCCAAACCCCAAAAGGCCAAGCAAAGATGCTCGCTAGTTGCCAATTTTCTAAGTTTCGGTAAGGAATAGCCAATTGCTTCAAGCAACCCAAGTTCCTTGGAGCGTTCCATCAGATTGCGGGCTACAACCACCGCCAGACCTGCTGTTCCAAGCAACAAGCCAAGCCCGCCCAAGGCTTGGAAAATAGCTATATACGTGTTTTCCACCTCCTGCAACTCGGCAAGTTTCTCGGCAGTTGGTCGAAGTTCCAAGCCGTAGTTAGCCAACCTGTCCGAAAGATGTTCTGACACCACATTGGCTTTATCCTCGGGCAGGTCCAAAAGGAAGCCGCGATACCCCCCTTGCTTGGGAAATTTTTTTTCGAAGTGCTTCTCGTCAACATAAAGGGCACCTTGAAGCATCGAACCCTTAACGACGGCAGCAAGTTTAATTTGGAAAGGCTTGCCTTCGGCATCACGATATTCGATGAGGCTGCCAACGCTTTTCTTGAGTGCCCACATCATGGTGTTTTGGTCAACCACGGCAGGTATGGCACCGTCGGAGGTCGGTTTCTTCAAGGTCGACCAGTCGCCCTCGGCGAAGCTGAATCGCCCTATAAATTCCGAGGGTTTCACACCGTAAAGGCGAGGTCGTAGGGCCTTGTTCAGGTTGAGGCAACTGGCATCGTCTCCCTCGCGAACCCGCAAAGGGACGACAGTCGAGCCCTCCATCAAGGAGACATTAAGGTCGAACAATTCGCGGCCTTCCTCGCCATTCAAGTCGTCATAGACTGGCAAAGCCGTCTCACCGACAAAGGTAAACCCGCCGATGCCGGAGGAAAGTTCGCCCGAAATTAAGGATGCATCCTTGCGAAAGGCACCTGTTCCGACAACGAGAAAGGCTCCGGCTGCAATTGCTCCGGCAGTAACCAAGCTGCGGCCTGAACGTCGAGCCGCATTTCGGCGGCTAAGCGTAGCGGCATCGGGCAAGTCTCCGGAAACGCTACCGGCCCGAACGAGCCTCGCTCGGAAAAACAGCAATCCTCCAGCGAGCAAACACCATCCCGCACCAAAGAAGAGCATAGAGGCTCCGGGTCCGGCGAGGTCAGTAATGAAAGCCATCCCCGCAGCACACGCAAAAAAGACAATTGCAGTTATAATGGAAATCTTGCCGCCGCCACCCTTGGAGTGCTCGACAAGTGGGGCCGTTGCGGCGAGTGTCTCACCCATTGCCAGAAGCTCTCTCGGTTCTGACCGAAGCTGTCGCCGAGTTGCCCACCACATGGCAAGCAGGGCCATAACCACGGCCCCAGAGATTCCAAGGAAGGTTGAGGATGGATTAACAGCGAAGTCAAAGCTGACCCCTGCCACAGCACCACTCCATTCGCCGGCAAGCAGGTTCAAGATGGTCTTACCGTAAAAGGCGGCTAACAGCGATCCTGCCAAAGCACCCAATACTGAAAGAAGCAATCCTTCCGCAAGAAAGAGAAGGCGCACCTTATTGCAGGGGATTCCGACCGCCAACAAAAGTCCTGCCTGCCTATTTCGTTGCTCCATGACGAAGGCGAAAAGCATGCCCGTAAGGGCCATCGCAGCCACAATCACGAAAAAACTGAAGCCCAGAAACAGCTGCCCGATGTCAACAGTGGACTCGGCCGCATCCGAAGCATCTGCCCCGAGGGGTCGAAAGAGCAAACCAGCCTCAGAAGCAGAAAGCTTCACTCTTAGCGACTTTTCAAGGTCTTCTCGAGAAACTTCAGACTTCCTTACACGCAAGCCCGTCAGCGACCCCCAACGGTTGCCCCACATTGCCTGACCTGCCGAAAGAGTTACGAAAGCCTTGGGAGAACCGCGATGGTTATCCCAATATTCCTCGTCTTGCTGGCGAACCTCGTGCTTGATTGGAATACCAGTGTCCCACTCGCCACAAGACTCGGCTTCGGAGAGACCCGGGAACTGGGGCGTCCAATCACTTTCCTCATCTTCAGGCAAATTGGGAGGAAGGGGCAACATCGTCCGCAAACGAAAGGTTCGGGATTCCTCTCTGAGCTTCCGACGCTCTCCAACGGCAAAATAACTCAAGGTGATGACGTCATCTTCACCCCCAGTCAGATTGAGGTCGCTTGCCGCCCACTGGTTAAGGGCGATCTGATCATCCGAAAAGTCGTCGGGTAGAAATCCAACCTTCTTGGGATTTACGGCACTCACCATCGAGTAAGGAATCAGTGACGATGCATTTGCATCCTCATCGCCTTTGGCTATTGCGTTTACAAGGTAAGTGAGAACACCAGAGGTGCTATTAGAAACCCTTTCTCCCGCCAATCGAAGAGAATCACTTAAGAAGACTTGCCTGGAACGAATACTCCACTCCGAACCTTCGCGCAACTCCTTGACCGATATGCCTGCATCGCCCAAAGTCCAGGATTCGTTAAGGGCAGCTTCCGCTTTTTCCAATGAAACATGATTCTTGCCGGGAGAGCCGAGGAAAAGGAAGTTGGCGAAAGTCGTCTTCGCCGTTTTCTCGTCAAAGTTTCGAAACAATCGCTTCTGCAAAGTTTCCAGGGAGACGAATAAAGTGAGGGGTTCCCTCTGGTTTCCCTGCAGTCCGAATCGTCCAAAGCCCTCTGTCCCGACAGAACCTCCGAGCTTCTTATTGAAGGAAACGAACTTGTTGTCCCTTTCGCCCGAGAGCGGAGCGTCACGCGAAAACAACCCCGGTTCCTCAACTCGTAAAATGATTCGCCCTTGATCCTGAACATTGAGGCGCTTGTAAAGGCGGTCGTTGGCGAAAAACTCTCCAGTGGAAAGATTCGGGGTTGCATCAGGTTGTGGAGCCAGTTTCCAGAAACGTTCGTCTACTCCCAAAACCTGCACGTTACGAACGTTTGCGGAACCATCGGGTGAGGACACGTTTCCGCGGGTCACTACCACGGGGGCTACAACGACCGCTTCGCCCATGCGCTCGGCCAAGTCCGCTGCCAGCTCCTCACGAAAAAATCCATCAGCGGCAAGCAAGGCGACGTCCGCATTGCCAATGCGCTCGTCCGCGAGTCGCCGCAATGTCGCCTTGACCGAATCGCCCACCATAAGTGCGCCAACCAAGACCATGGAACAAAGCGCCGCTCCTGCAACTACCCCTAAATGCTGACGCCAATAGTGCCTCAGGTTGCGTACAACTATGCCGACAAGGGTCATTGCTCTCGGATCAGCTTGCCGTCATCCAAAAGATAGACGAAATCCATTCTTGCTGCGACCTCCTTGGAATGGGTAACGGCGAGGAGAGTGAGTCCGCGGTTCTGGTTAAGGGTCACAAGTAGGTCTACGAGTTTGTCCGAATTCACCTTGTCGAGGGCTCCCGTAGGCTCATCCGCGAGAAGAAGGCCCGGTTGGTTGATGAGGGCGCGGGCGACCGAAACCCGCTGCTTCTCGCCACCGGAAATCTCTGCGGGTCTGTGATGCAGACGATGTGAAAGATCCACCTCCTCAAGCAATTCTTCGGCTCGTTTGCACAGAGCGTCACCCGACAGTCCTCCGTGCCCGGCAAGAGCCGGAACCATGACGTTTTCGATAACCGTGCATTGCGGTAATAGGTGATGGGATTGAAAGACGAATCCAATAGTACGATTACGAAAGGCGGACGCTTCCTCGGGTAAAAGTCCAACCACCTCCTTGCCATCCACAAGGACTTCTCCGCCGCTCGGCTTGTCGAGGGCTCCGATTACATTGAGCAAAGTACTCTTGCCGGAACCGGACGGACCTACGATGGCAGCGGATTGGCCCTCGCCCAACTCAAGATTAACACCTGAGAAAACCTCCAACGATTCTTCGCCCGCAGGTGAATCATAGCTCTTGGAAACATCTTGCAGTTCGACGAATGCGCTCATCTCTATTCTTTTGCTGATTGGTTATCGGGAAGTGGTCCTCACCCATCGTCTGGCCTTCATCTCGAAGCGAGGAAGAGACCCAGTTTCCAAGGATTGAACCGGTATCCGCAGGGAAAAGGTTTCGGTCAACGCTTTTTCCAAGGCTTTAGCGACTTCCTCTGAAGCTTCAATCCTAACGGTAACCTCGGTCATAGCGGAAGCTTCGTCAACTTCGACTTGGTACTCACTTACCTCGTCAAACCTCCGCACAACTGCATCGACAGAGGATGGATAAAGGTTCACGCCGCGAACGACGACCATCTCGTCCACTCTTCCGAGGATGCCGCCCACCAAGTCGAGAATCGGTTTCCCGGAATCATCCATGCCCCACTGCGGCAGAACGAGATCGCCGGTACGATAGCGAAGAACAGGACAGCCAGCTCTTCCCAAGGTGGTAAGAACTAATTCACCCTGCTCACCTTCGGCGACGGGTTTGCCCGTGTCGGGGCAAACGATCTCAGCAAGAAAGCTTTCCAGCATGACTCGTAGACCGCCCTGTTCGCCCGGCATCTCGTATGCCACGGGGCCCACTTCAGTCATTCCGTAGTGATCGAAAGGAAGGGCCTTTCCCCATGTTTCACTGATTTGCCTTCGGGCCTCAGGTGAGCTGCCTCCGGTTTCGCCCGCCACGAATATTTTACTAACCTTGGAAGAGGCTATGTCGAAGCCACTTTCACGGGCAACCTCCGCCAGGTGCATGGCATAAGTAGGCGTGCAGAACAAAAAACGAACGTCATTATCAAGAATAGTCTGTAGGCGTTGTTCACTGGTCAACCCACCGCCAGGCAGGCATAGGCAACCACGTCTTGCAGATGCCTCAAATGCCGTCCAGAAACCAAGGAAGGGCCCAAAGGAAAATGCAAAGTGACAAGGGGCGCCAGGTTCCACGCCGGCGGCATCCAAGACGCAGTCCCAATTCCCAAGCATCCAGTCCCAATCCTCGGGCATGTCGAGCCAAGACATCGGAGAACCTTTCGTGCCACTGGTTTGGTGAAAACGAACATATCGCCCAAGGGGATAGCTCAGGTTGGTTCCGTAAGGAGGATTATCGATTCGATCACAGGCCAACTCGTCCTTTGTGGTAAAGGGGCATCCCTCAATGAACTCCTCTACACTTGAAAAATCTTTGGGAAGACCGCAGTCGCGTAACTTGACCTGCTGAAAAGGATTGGCGTCGCGAACAATGCCCAAGACGTTACGCAGCTTTTCCAGTTGCCCGAACGAAGAGGGCATAATGACCCACAGTTCAGGATTTCGCCTCCGCCTTTTGCGGCGGCT
>CAZWTI010000233.1:0-22728 GCA_964637065.1 uncultured Puniceicoccaceae bacterium | reverse complement strand
GTGCTGATGTCTCTGGAATTGATGCTGAATGCGGTAAATGTCGCTCTGGTGGCTTTTTCTAGACACGGGGCTAATATGGATGGCAGCCTATTCGTCTTCTTCGTCATGACTGTTGCCGCAGCGGAGGTAACGGTGGGTCTGGCTCTCCTTGTGGCTCTTTATAAAAAGAGGCAAAGCATTTTCTCCGAACACCTTTCATTGTTAAGGAACTAGAACTGTGGACGTTGCATCGACAGCTTTATTCTTGTTGCCGCTTTTTGCTGCGGGAGTCGTCCTGCTTTTTTTCCGACAAAACGGAAAGGTCGCTTCCTGTATTTCCGTGGGTGCTTCCGCAGGCGTTCTGTTGCTCTCTATTTTGGTCATTTTCGGGGAAGATCCGACGGATGCGGGGATGGGGGTGAGTTGGCTTAAAATCGCCAATCTCGACATTCGCGCCGGCTTTCTTGTGGACGCGGAGGCAAAACTTCTTCTGTTCGTGGTCGCCTTCGTCGGCTTCCTGATTCACGTCTTTAGCCTTGGATACATGGCCGACGATCCCGGAAAGGCCCGTTATTTTGGCGGTCTCTCGGTGTTCATGTTCACCATGATCGGCATCACCTTGGCCGACAACCTGATCATGCTTTTCGTTTTCTGGGAGTTGGTTGGTTTCAGCTCCTACCTCCTGATTGCCCAGTATTTCGAAACAAAGGTTGCTGCGGATGCGTCCAAGAAGGCGTTTATCGTGAACAGGGTAGGGGATTTCGGCTTTCTCATCGGTATTGTACTCTCATACTGGCAGTTTGGGACTGTGAGTCTGACTGAACTGGGAGAGGTCGTAGGCGTCGATCCCTCCCTCGCAACCACGGGTATAGCATTGGCCTTGGCCTGTGGCTTCATTGGTAAATCGGCGCAATTCCCCCTGCATGTTTGGTTGCCCGATGCCATGGCTGGGCCCACACCCGTCTCAGCTCTCATTCATGCCGCTACTATGGTTGCCGCCGGCATCTATCTCTTGGTGCGAATAGACTTTCTATTTACCGTCGAAGCTCTTTCCCTTGTCGCCCTCCTCGGAGCCGCCATGGGCCTTTACGCTGGTCTATGCGCCCTTGTCCAGAAGGACATAAAGAAGATTCTTGCGTATTCCACTCTCTCGCAACTCGGCTACATGGCCGCCGCCTTCGGCTTGTTTTACGAGGGAGAGTCTGGAGTGATTATTCCTTCGGAAGGTCTGGCGCTTTTTCACCTTTCGACTCACGCCTTCTTCAAGGGTCTCCTGTTCTTGGGGGCTGGTTCCGTCATCCATGCCTGTCATCACGAGCAGGACATTTTCAGGATGGGCGGCCTGCACAAACGAATGCCTATCACGGCAAACACCTTTCTGGTCGGTGTACTCGCTATTTCAGGGGTGAATTTCCTTTCCGGTTACTTCAGCAAGGACGCCATCCTGCTTGCCGCCTATAACCTGAACGTGCCCGTTTTCGTTATGCTTTACGTCGGGGCCGTCCTTACCGCCCTGTACATGTTTCGTCTCTACCTGATCGCTTTTTGCGGCGAGGCTCGCACGAAGAAGGTTGAAGACGCCCGGGAGAGTCCAGGCGTCATGACCTTGCCGCTTGTTGTTCTCGCCATTTTGTCCGTGGTTGGTGGTTACGAAATTCTTTGGCCCGAAACTTTGTTCGCTAGCTTCAGGGACGACCTGAGCGCCGTTCACGGTATGGAACATCACCTTTGGATGGTTGCGCTCGGCACTTTTGCTTGGCTTGTGGGCCTTCTCGGGGCCATCAAGCTTTACGGCAAGGTGAATGACAAAGATCCACTCACTGAGAAGTCCCCCGCTTTTTACCGCTTTTGTTCATCCAAGCTCTTTTTCGACGAAATTTACGATTTTTACGTGGTTAGGATTCAGCAACGCTTGGCTCGTGTAACCGAAGTGTGCGAGCTACTTTTCGTTTCGGGCCTAATGGTGCGTGGCTCGGCGGGCATTGTGGGCCTTTGCGGTTTAGTGGCCAAGGCCTTTTACGTCGGGCGAATCCAAGCCTATGCCTTTTGGTTCATTGCAGGCGTAATCGGTTTTCTTGCCTATGCGGCGGGCTGGCTCGGGCCATAGGAGATACATATGGAAATCGGTATTGATCAAATTGTCCTCTTGGCGACTATCGGGATTCCGTTTTTGGCTTCGCTTGTGCTTTTCTGCGGGTTCGTCGCTTCTGACGTTGGTGTAATGAGATTGGGTTGCCTCGGCTTCATACTACCTTTTGCCGGGAGTCTATGGTTATTTCTTAGATTTAATTATGGGATCGAAGCAGGCAATCAGTTTTCCGTGCTGTTCGAACGTGTGGGCCTGCAGCAGTTTGGCATCATGTTCCATTTAGGCCTGAACGGTGTTTCCACTCCTTTGTTTCTCATGACTGGCATCGTTGGGCTTGCAGGAGGTTGGACTGCGATTTGTTCGAGAACTGATCGCTTGCGCCTCTATTTGGCCCTGCTTACTCTTATGCATTCTGGCTTACTTGGCTTTTTTGCCAGTGTGGACCTTTTCTTTTTCTTTCTCTTCCACGAGTTCGCCTTGGTTCCCTCCTTCGTTATGATTGGCCTGTGGGGAGGTCGTGACCGCCGTGGAGCCGCCATGAAACTTCTAATCTACCTACTGGTAGGAGCCTTGCTGACTCTTGGTGGATTGGTTGCCCTGAACGTTTACGCTGAGGCGGATCGCTTTGATTTTCCCACCCTGTCTCTGGCCCTTTCTGAAATGGTGGCCGATGGAGAGTTCGGCGAAGTTACCCAGTTCAAGATTTTTGGTCTGTTGCTATTCGGTCTCGGAATCCTAGTTGCCCTTTTCCCATTTCATACTTGGGCTCCGCGGGCTTATGCAGCGGCACCTTCATCGCTGGCCATGCTTCATGCAGGAGTGCTTAAGAAATTCGGCCTCTACGGCTTGGCCCAAGTCGCTCTTCCCTTGCTGCCGCTGGGTGCTTTGCAGTGGAGTTCATGGCTCATCTGGCTGGCTTTGGGAAACATCCTGATCGTTGGCTTCGTCGCTTTGGCTCAGACGAACCTTCGAAAGATGATTGGTTACGCTTCCGTGATGCATGTCGGGTACTGCTTTCTCGGAATCGGCGTTTTAACGGCTTTGGGCGTTGGGTCAGCTGTTATGCTAATGGTTGCCCATGGGTTATCGGTCGCCCTGATGTTTTTGCTCTCCAAGTACATTGACCAACGTTGCGGTACTTTCGAGATGGATAAGATGGGTGGGCTCGCAACGAAGACACCGATTCTTGCTTGTCTGTTCGTAGGGGGGTGCTTTGCCATGATCGGTTTGCCTGGCTTCGGCAATTTTTGGGGTGAATTTGGGATATTCATGGCATTAGGCGAAATCCCCGAGACCCGTTTCGCCTTGGGTCTGGCGTCCTTCGGCATAGTGATCTCGGCCATCTTCGGTTTGCGAGCAGTTGCAAAGGTATTATTCGGCGAACAAACCGATGCTTTTCTGGCGGCGGAGAAGGATCAGGCAGTTAAAGATCTTGAGATAACCGAGATAGCCCCTGCCGTTCTGTTGTTGGGCTCATTGCTGCTGATTGGTTTTTGGCCACGATCAATCTCTGATTCCGTAGATAACGAGCTAATGTCACCGAAAAGGTATCTTGTTTCGCAGGCAGGCAATGCCTTTGGCTTGCCGTCCTGTTGTGCCTCGGGCGTTTCTTCTGCACTGGCTAATGATGCCAATGTAACTACCGATTTCAACGGCAGCATTGGGATTTCTAAGGATTTCCCGGAATCTAATACCACCAATGAATAGTTTGCAGTCGTTCAAGGAGTTCTCTGATGGGAACCAGTGGCTTGTGATTTGGCCAGAGATCGCCTTGGCTTTGGTTGCGGTTCTACTTCTTGTACTGGAACTTCTCCGTCCCGCCCGCAAGGGGAGGGCATCGCTTCCAGGGAGATTCGCTCGTTTGTCTCAAGCCCTTATATTGATCTTTTTCCTTTTGGATTTTCTTGTCTGGCGACCCTCTTGGGATCGATCCATCTTCAGTGGTCTACTCTCCCAAGGATTCCGTAGTGATATTATGCGGAGCTTATTCCTCTTGAGCTCGTTGCTCGTCTCAATAATCGGCGAGGTCTATCTGCGACGACGCAACTTGCCTAGGGGTGAATTCCACGGTCTTGTTATGCTCGCATCGGCGGCTCTCATGCTATTGGCCCAAAGCAGTCATTTCCTTATGATCTTCATGGCTTTGGAGGCTGCCGCTGTTTGCTTCTTTGTGCTCGTTGGCTATCGCCGAGCAAGTGCGAAGTCCTTGGAGGCGGGCATGAAATACCTGATTTTTGGAGCCTTGAGCTCCTCTTTGTTTCTTTTCGGCATAGTACTCCTGTATGGTGTTGCAATAGGGCCCGAGGCTTGGGGTTGCCAAGCCATTGAATTCGGCTCGGGCGACCCCTTGGAGTTCCATTATCTTGGAGAGTTCATTGCCCTAAATGCCGAACACCCTCTCCTTCGAGCGGGGGTTGTACTAGTTATTTCCGGCATCGCTTTCAAGATCGGGGCTGCTCCCTTTCAGATTTGGGTGCCCGACGTCTATCATGGCGCTCCCACTCCAGTCA
The DNA here is from genome assembly GCA_964637065.1 of uncultured Puniceicoccaceae bacterium. GTDB lineage: Bacteria > Verrucomicrobiota > Verrucomicrobiia > Opitutales > Seribacteraceae. The sequence continues at coordinate 18,150 of CAZWTI010000233.1, read as the reverse complement.
CTTGCTTTCTCTTGGTATCGTCCAAGGCTGCGGGTTTCTTTCTTTTGCTTAACCTCGTAAATGGCCCGTTCGAATCACTCGTCGACTTTCTTGCTCCCCTTCTTGGAGTCGTTGCTACTCTTACAATTTTCTTTGGAAATCTCGCTGCCCTTACTCAACGTAACGTCAAGCGGATGTTGGGCCTTTCGGGAGTTGCTCATGCCGGGTACATGCTGGTGGGTGTGATAGCATCGATGTATTTCCCCGGTGACAGCGATCGCGCGACTTGGGCAGTCATTTTTTACCTTTTCGCTTATCTACTCGCTTCCTTCGGAACTTTTGGCGTCATGTGCCTCGCCAGGCATCCTGGGGGTGATGCGGAACAAGATTTGGAGCACTATGCCGGTTTTGGTCGGAAGAGGCCTTTTTTAGCCTTCGTTCTCACGGTTGGACAGGCATCTCGCGCGGGTTTGCCCATATCCGCCGGCTTCGTGGCCAAACTGTTGCTTTTCGCTGTTGCCTTTCAGGCGAAGCTCTATCTTTCCCTAGTTGCCATGGTCGTTGGAGTGGTAATTTCGATGTACTACTATTTCGGCTGGATTCGGGAAGCGCTATTTGATCCGCCGCCGCCTTTTTCGGATGAGGAGGTGATTGCTGATCCTTGGGCCGGAGCTGACCCAGATCCGACCCTTAAGCTTACGCTTTTCATCCTGACTGCTGCATTACTCGTACTTGGGCTTTGGCAAGGACCGCTTGGTGACGTTTTCTAGAGCCGTTTTACCTAGTTGCAGTTACTGGTGCCCGAGGCGGGACTCGAACCCGCACGCCTTTCGGCATCGGATCCTAAATCCGACGCGTCTACCAATTCCGCCACCCGGGCCTGACTATAATTTGGCGGAATTCGGTATGTTGATGCAAGTGCATTCCTCTTTCTTTGGGCAAATGGAGTTCTTGCCTTGGGGGAATTGCTGTCAGCCCCAACTCAATAAAAGATTCATTCGGTCCGAGTCTGCTTGACTTTGATGGTCGTGGAGCCTATCGGCATAGCGTCTTTTGGGAATGGTTTGCAGAAAAGTAAACTTCTGAAGGAAAATGATTACAGCCTGCGAGGAGATTTTGGTGGCTTGTCGGGACGATTGGCTGGATGTATTGATTTTCGACCTTGGTTGTGGCTTTGAATTTCAATGAGTTTTGCCGCTATGAAAATCGAAGCCCCAGTTCTTTTTTTGGCTACTTTGCCTTTTGACGACTATTTCTTGGTATTCGTTATGGCCGTCGTCGCGGTACTCTTTGCACTGGCTCCGCTTGCTATCGCCAAGATTTTGATACCTCGCAAGCCTGGAGCCGAAAAGGAAGCGATTTTCGAGTGTGGACTTGAGTCCAAGGGTGATCCTTGGGTTCAATTTAACGTGCAGTACTATGTTTACGCCTTGGCTTTCGTCATTTTCGACATCGAGGTGGTTTTTCTTTATCCGTGGGCAGTTGCGTTCATGGACCTTAGCTTGGGTGGATTCTTGGCCATGGCTGTCTTCATTTTGATCCTTGCGGAAAGCTTGGTCTATCTTTGGTTAAAGGGAGTTCTTACCTGGAAATGACATGAGCATTGTAGAAAAGGAAGTTTTGGCCCCTGTCGGGGATTTGTCTGCCTCGGTTGAAATTGATGACTCCACTCGCAGTGAGATGGAGCGTGCCGGGGTTATCCTATCGTCGGTTGATTGGCTTTATAACTGGGCGCGTAGTGGTTCTGTTTGGCCGTTGCAGTTTGGTTTGGCCTGCTGTGCCATCGAGATGATCGGTTCAGCGGCATCGCGGTATGACATCGCCCGTTTTGGAGCGGAGGTTTTCCGACCATCTCCGAGACAGGCTGACTTGCTTATCGTTTCCGGCACGGTTACAAAGAAGATGGCTCCCCAAGTGGTGCGCATTTTCAACCAGATGCCGGAACCGAAGTATGTCATCGCCATGGGTGCATGTGCCATTTCGGGAGGTCCTTTTAAGCAGGGTTATAACGTCTTGAAGGGAATTGACCGTTACATCCCCGTAGATGTTTACCTGCCTGGTTGTCCGCCTCGCCCCGAGGCCGTCCTTCAGTCGCTCATGACATTGCAGAAGGGCATCAAGGGACAGCGTACGGCTGGAAAGACCGGTACCAATCCCGCATACCACGGTGGAAAGCGAGAGTACCCCGTTCCTGTTTTTACCGGCAAGGACTTAGAACCTCCATTCAATCCTGAGGTGTGGCAACCTCCCGAGCGGAATCCGAACTGCGAGGAAGAGGCCTAGTCAATCCATGAAGGAGCCTTTGGATCATAGTCCCATTTTGGCTCGTTTCCCGAAGGCCTTATGGGACGAGGATGCGAATGTGCTTGTGGTCAAGCCAGCCGAAGTTCACGAGGTGGCCAAGTGGTTGCGTGACGATCCTGATTTTCGCCTCGACTATCTCAGCAACGTCACTGGCGTGGACTATCTGCCGTCTGAAAAGAAAGAGAAGCTGGAAAATCCTGACGGTACAAAGGAGATCGTCAAGACAGCCATTCCTGGTCGCATGGAGGTGGTGTATCATTTTTATTCCATCGAGCACAAACGTGGGCCGTTTGTTCTCAAGCAATTGCTGGAGGATCGGGAGAGTCCTACGGCGGCTTCTCTTACTCCGGTATTTCGTTCTGCCGAGTTTCAGGAACGAGAAATCTTTGACCTTTTCGGCGTCGATTTCCAAGGGCATCCCGACCTCCGTCGCATTTTGATGTGGGATGAGTTCGAAGATTTCCCGATGCGCAGAGACTATGCCGAGCCCGACGACTATGAGTATGAACCTACTCCTCACGGAGAGGTGCTTGAGAAGGCCAGAAACCGTCTTCAGGGATCATGAGTGTGGAGGCTCCAACTACTGGTTTGGTGCGTGAGGCGGAGGCTGAACCCCGTAATTTTGAGGTCATTGATCGTGATGGTTTGGACACCAGCCTGCTGGAGGTCTCCATGGGACCACACCACCCTAGTACGCACGGGGTGTTTCGTATGGACGTCAAGCTTGATGGGGAGACGGTCGTCGATCTAAAGCCCGTCTTTGGTTATCTTCACCGCAATCACGAGAAGTTGGCCGAAGGCATGAGCTATCTTGGTTCGATGCCCTTTACGGACAGGCTGGACTACTTTTGTTCAATGACGAACAATTGGGCTTACGCACTCAGTTGTGAGAAGTTGGTCGATTTGGACGTACCCGAGCGAGCGGAGTACGTCAGGATCATCATGGCCGAGTTGACGCGCCTGGTGAATCATTTGGTTCTCATAGGTTTTTTCATCAATGATTTAGGTGCACTGGGAACGCCTCTCCTTTACGCTTTTCGCGAACGTGAGAAGTTACTCGACTTGTTTGAGTGGGCGAGCGGAGCCCGCATGATGTGCAATTTTTTCCGTTTTGGTGGTCAACGCCATGATCTTCCCGCCGGTTGGTTGGAAAAGTGCCGCGAGACTGTGGACAAATTCCCTGCCTTTCTTGATGAGTACGAAAAATTGCTAGTGGAGAATGAAATAGTAATTGCGCGTACACAGCAAGTGGGGGTGCTTTCGAAGGAACTCGCAATTAACGCTGGGATAACGGGACCAATGCTGAGGGCCAGTGGGGTGAACTACGATATTCGAAAGGTGGATGGCTACGGTATTTATGACCGTTTCCCTTTTCGCATTCCCTTGGGAGAGCACGGAGATTGCTACGACCGCTTCATGCTTCGCTTACTGGAGATGAGGGAGAGCCTGAAAATTCTCGATCAGGCTCTTAAGGAAATTCCGGAGGGCCCAATTATGAGCGAAAAGGCGCCTCGCGCCTTTAAGCCCCCTGCGGGTGAGGTTTATGGTCGAATCGAGTCTCCCAAGGGCGAACTGGGATTTTACCTAGTCAGCGACGGAACGGCGAAACCCTACCGATATCGCGTCCGTCCCCCATCCCTCGTTAACCTTACTGTGCTCAAGGATCTTTGCCTAGGTCACAAGGTGGCCGACGCAGTTATAATCCTCGGCAGCATTGACATCGTCTTGGGAGAGGTGGACCGGTGAAACCTGCGTTTTACTTCAGGAAGTATATTTACGGATCATGAACATACTCGGACAGGGGATTTTCAAGGGCATGACGGTTACTTTGAAGAATTTCGTTCTGAGTTATTTCGACCGTGGTCGCAAAGAACGCCTCCCCACCGTCCAATATCCTGAGGAAAAAAACACTAGCAATGTTACCCTCTTCAGTCGGAATTTCCCTTTCTTGATTTACGATGGGGACGACTCAATCGACGGCATGCGCTGCGTGGGTTGTCAGATTTGTGAGCGCGAATGTCCTCCGGCCTGCATCTACATCGTCAAGGAATTGGATGAGAACGGAAAGTTCACCAAGCGTCCGAAAGTCTTCGATATCGACATCTCGGTCTGCATGGGGTGTCAAATCTGCGTTGAAGCATGTCCCTTCGACGCCATCGTCATGGACAGCGAGTTCGAGCTTTCCAATACCAATCGATTTGATGGCCTTTTGGTAGGCCGTGAGCAGTTGCTGCAGTCGAACGACTATTACCATCAGATCCATCCCGAAGAAGCTCGTGAGCGCGATGCCAACCTAGCGGCCAAGAAGGCTGAGGAAGAAGCTAAAAAGAAAGCTCGTGAAGCCAAGGCTGCAGCAGCGAAGGCGAAAAAGGAAGCGGAGGAAAAGGCGAAAGCTGAGGCTTCCGAGCAAGAGGCTGTTGTGGAGGAGACGAGTTCGGCAGTCCAAGAAAAGGAAGCGACTGCAAAGGAAGAATCCAAGCCAGCCGAACCATCATCTACCGATAATTCCGCTGGGCAAGAGGTCAAAGCCGATTCCGAAGAATCCCGAGATGAAAAGGCCGAGGAAAAGGAATCTTCATCACCCGAATCCGAGGAATCCGAAAAGCTGCCGGAGGACGATTTGAAATCGCAGGGTGGGGAAGTAGAAGAGCAACGGTCTTCCCCCTCCGAGTCCGAGTCCCCCGAGATGTCAGTCGAGAAAGACGCGAAAGTCGAAAATCCTAATTCATCCGAGAAAAGGCCTCCTGAGGGACAAGCGACGCAGGTCGAACCCGTGGATGTGGATCTTCCCCCAGAGGATGGTGATAGTCCAACAGAAGAATCACCAGACAAGAAATGATGTTCGAGAATCCCGACCAGATTCTGGTTCAGGTTGCTCTTTGGGTGCGACAATCATTGGCGGAACATCCTTTTGGGGCGGAACTCGTTGGCATTCTGCTCTCGACTCTTCCGTTGGTTTCAATCTTCGCATTTTTCTTTGCCTTCACGACATGGCTGGAACGTAAGGGTTTGGCCCGAATCCAGAACAGAATCGGCCCCAATAGAGTGGGGCCTTTCGGTCTGTTTCAACCAATCGCTGATGGTATCAAGATGCTCACCAAGGAGGACATCGTACCCAAGGTGGCGGATCGTTTCTTTCATTTGCTTGCTCCGATCCTCATCATGATTCCGGCTATGGTTTCCTTGACCTTTCTTACCTATGGGCGAAATATGACTCCCGCACCCTTGGATGCCGCAGTCTTGTTTTTTTTCGCGGTTACCGGAATTAATACCTTGGCCGTTTTTATGGCGGGTTGGTCTTCCCGGAACAAGTATTCTCTTCTCGGTGGGATGCGTTCGGTCGCCCAGATGGTGAGTTATGAGATTCCGCTCGTTCTTTCCGGAGTCGTTGTCGTGATGCTGGTAGGATCATTGGAGACGACCCGTATCGTTGAAGCTCAGCAAGTTGATTCGTGGATTGCGAGCGGGAATGCCGGGCTTCAAGTGCTTGGGCAAGTCCTCGGTTGGCATGTCTTTACGCCATGGGGGTTCGCGGGATTCATCATTTTCTTCATTGCCGCCTTGGCTGAGACAAATCGTTCGCCTTTCGACCTGCCCGAAGCCGAATCGGAAATCATCGCCGGTTACCTGACCGAGTACAGTGGTTTTAAGTTCGCCCTCTTTTTCTTGGGTGAATACGTCGCCGCCTTTTCTATTATTTGCCTTGCAGTCATTCTTTTTCTTGGTGGTTGGAATGGCCCCAACATCACTCCTTGGTGGTCCGACGATCCGCAAGCGTTGCTCATACCCGGCTTCGTCTGGCTTTTCCTGAAAATGTTTTTCCTGATGGGGATTATGATCTGGATTCGCGGCACCTTGCCTCGCTTGAGAGTGGACCAGTTGATGGGCTTTGCCTGGAAATTCCTGCTCCCTTTGGCTCTCCTCAACGTGTTTGTGGCCGGGTTTTACCATAAGGTTCCCTGGCAGATCGGTTGGCCCGTTGGCTTGGTTGTCCTTTATGGGGCTGCCAAGGTTCTGGAACGCATCAATCAACCCAAGACGATTTCAAAGCGAATTTATCGTTACGCCGAATGACCGTCGCCTTTTACATATTGTCAGCCGTTGCGATTGTGGGAGGAATCCTTGCGATTCGGCTTCGCAACTTGATCCACGCAGTTTTTTCATTGCTTTTGCTATTCACCGCCTTGGCGGGTTTGTTCCTTTTGCTTTTGGCCGAGTTTATTGCCGCCGTGCAGGTTTTGGTCTATGTCGGGGCCGTAGGTATCCTCATGCTCTTCGCGATCATGCTTACCCAGAAAGTGACTGGCGACAGTGAACGAAAGTTGGGATCCACGGGTTGGTTGGGAGGCATTATCGTCACGGTATCCACTTTCTTTGGCGTGCTGTATCCTGCCATCACCAAGTCTAATCTGGTTGAAAGTCCCGTTGTGGCGGAAATCATCCCCTCTGTGAAGACCTTAGGCGAACGGTTGATGGACCCCTACGTTATAACCCTAGAGGTCACTGCCTTGCTGCTTACCGCCGCTCTCATCGGAGCAGTAGTGGTGGCGTTGGGCGGAGAAGGGGAGAAGGGCGAGGAGGAGCTTGCCGCTACCGACGAAGCATAAAGCCCATGCCAACCCTTGAGCATTATCTCGTCTTGTCGGCCATCCTCTTTAGCATCGGCCTAATGGGGGCGCTCACTCGTCGACACGCGATCATCGTTCTTATCAGCATCGAGGTAATGCTCAACGCGGCCAACCTTAACTTCCTTGCCTTCTGGCGTTTCGGGCCTGATCCCGACGCCTTGCTCGGCCCGCTGTTCTCTGTCTTCGCCATTTCAGTTGCGGCGGCTGAGGTTGCGGTGGGCTTGGCCTTGGTAATTGCTGTTTACCGGCATTACAAGTCGGTCGACTTGGAGAAGTTGCAGGTCCTTAAGGAATAATACCCATGGCAAACGATGTTGCAGGAGATCTTCTCTGGCTGAGCTGGATTCCGCTCTTGCCCTTGGCGGCTGCGTTTCTTTGTGCCCTTACTGATCGAGGAAAGATCGCCTACCTAATTGCTACGGGTGCGATGTTGGGTTCTATGCTCGCCTCTTTCAAGGCATTTAGTCGGGTCTGGATTACTGATCCTGCCTTCATTTTCGATAACTTTACTTGGCTGGAAGTTGGTGGCCTGAGTATCGATTTTGGCTTTCTGCTCGATCCCCTCGGAGCCTCTATGCTGGTGATGATCACTTTGGTCGCTTTTCTAATTTTCGTCTATTCGGGAAGCTACATGAAGGATGACCAACGCTGCGCCCGTTTCTTCTGTTACCTTTCGCTTTTTGCCGCAGCCATGCTGGGGCTGATTCTCTCCAACAGCTTGCTTCTCACCTTTATGTGCTGGGAAATTGTCGGACTTGCATCCTATCTGTTGATTTCCTTCTGGTTTCACAAGCCGAGTGCCGCCGCCGCAGGCAAGAAGGCGTTTATCACCACGCGCATTGGTGATCTAGGTTTTCTTCTCGGCATGCTGTGGGCCTTAGAGTCCACGGGCACGCTTCTCTTTTATGACGGAGGGAATGGCTTGCTTGAAGCGACTCATTTGTCGACTCTGTCCTCTTCAAGCCTTGTTGCGGGCTTGAGCGTCGCGGGGGCAATCAGCCTCTTGCTCTTCATTGGGGCAATTGGCAAGTCCGGGCAACTGCCCCTGCACGTCTGGCTGCCAGATGCCATGGAGGGACCGACTCCAGTCTCGGCTCTGATTCATGCCGCGACTATGGTTGCTGCGGGCGTTTTTCTTGTCGGCAGGACGTTTCCCTTGTTCGAGGTCGATCCGATTGTGCTTCAAACCGTTGCCTGGACTGGAGCCGCAACCGCTCTCTTTGCCGCCATGGTGGCCCTCGGTCAATACGATCTCAAGCGTATACTTGCTTTTTCCACGGTCAGTCAACTTGGCTTGATGATGGTTGGTCTCGCGGTGGGTGGTGTGGCAGTGGGGATGTTCCACTTGCTTTCCCATGCCTTTTTCAAGGCTCTTCTCTTTCTCGGAGCCGGTTCTATCATCCATGGGTGCGACGAGGAACAAGATATCAGACGCATGGGTGGGGTGACCGCGATGCGGTTGACTACTTTTGCCTATCTCTGCGGAACCTTTGCCCTGTGCGCGGTTCCTTTTACCAGTGGCTATTTCAGTAAGGATGAAATTCTATTGGCGGCGAACGCCGAGATGCCGGCTATATTCTGGACTTGCGCCGCTGCTTCTCTACTCACGGCTGTCTATATGACTCGCCAGTGTTTTTATGTTTTTGCCGGATCTTACCGCGGTCAAGGACATGCACCACATGAAAGCCCCGCACAAATCCTCCTCCCTCTATTTGTTTTGGCAGTTTTTGCCTTGGGTTTTGGCGGGTATGCGATGTCTCAAAACATCTTGCCGATTTTGGGCGGAGCCGCCGCTGAGCATCATCCCATCAACGTCATTGTGGTTAGTTGGGTCGTTTCCTTGGGGGGAATTGCGCTAGGCTACCTACTTTATGGTCGCCGACCCATTGCTGTGGACTCTCTTGATCCTCTCTCCTCTTCTTTGGGGAAGTTCTATGCAGCGATGGAAAACAAGTTCTATCTGGATGAATTGTATGCCGCAAGCGTATGCCGTATATGGAGTGGAGTAGCACTAGTTGCCTCGGGTTTCGAAATGTTGTTCAGCCTAATTAAGGCCCTGACCGTTATACTTTTCGAATGTATAGCCGACCTCTTCCTTCATGGGGGTGATCGTGCCTTGATTGACCGGATCGGCTTTGACGGGGCCTGCAGGTGGTTGCGTTTCGGCGGCTTTGCCGCGACACGCCCTCAAAGCGGATTTCTGCCGGGATACCTACGTATTGTGGCGGCTGGTTCGACTGTCCTGGGCTTTCTTTCATGGTGGGTGCTGCGATGATTTCTCTTCTTACGTTTGCTCCCGTTTTTGCCGCGGTGCTCATCCTCTTGACGCCCGATGAAAAGCCTCGAGTTGCTCGCTTGATTGCCTTTCTCGGATCTCTCGTTTCGCTAGTCATTACCCTGGCGATCATCGTCGACTTCGATCCTTCAGGTGGTCTGCAGTTCGTCGAGCGGCACTCTTGGATTCCCTCAATCGGTGTTGACTATTTTGTGGGAGTGGACGGCATCAGTATGCTGGTTCTCTTGTTGACCGCGATATTGGCTCCCGTCTGTGTGCTTGCTTCAAGCGATCTGGAAGAACGGGCCAAGCCCTACTTCTGTTTGCTTTCTCTCCAGTTTGCAGGCCTCTTCGGTGCCTTTACCGCCCTAAACTTCTTTCACTGGTTTCTCTTCTGGGAAGCGGCTCTCGTCCCCGCTTTTTTCCTGATCAAGCTATTCGGGGGACATGATCGACATTCCGCTGCCATCGCCTTCTTTCTCTTCACCGTATTGGGAAGCGTGGCGATGCTGATTGGTTTTATCGCGCTATACCTCGACGTCGGATCTTTTGATTTCCTTGTCCTCGCCGAGCTTGGGGCCAAGGGCAAACTTATCGTCGGTCTGGGGGCCGCCTACCCGTTCGTTTTCTTTGCCATAATGCTTGGCCTATGGGTCAAGGTGCCTTTGTTTCCCCTGCACCTTTGGCAACCCGCTGCCTATGCGGAGGCGCCGACGGCCGTAAGCATGCTCTTGACCGGAGTTTTGTCGAAGATGGGGGTTTACGCTTTTCTCCGCATTATTGTGCCGCTTTTCCCCGATGCCTTGCGTGATTTTTCAGAAACGCTTCTCGCCTTGGCTCTGGTCACGATTCTCTGGGGAGCCTTCCTCGCCTTGCGGCAGACTGATCTCAAGAGAATCCTTGCCTATTCTTCTCTCAACCACGTCGCCTATTGCATGCTTGGCATCTTTGCCGCTGCTGCGGGTGGAAGTGTTCTAATTGAGGCTCCCAATCTCTCCTTGCAGGGTGCGACCCTCCAAATGTTCGCTCATGGGATCGCCGCCGCAGGGCTATTTTATTGCGTGGGCTTGCTAGAGAAAAGGCGGGGGTCTCGAAGGCTAGATTCTTTCGGCGGCATCGGCAAGGTGATGCCGCGATTCGCGGTCTTTTTCTTCATCCTTACATTCTGTTCCATCGGTTTGCCTTTTCTCGCCGGCTTTGCGGCGGAATTTCTCATCTTCGGAGGAAGTTTTGCTCATGCTCCATTGGTAACTTCGGTTTCCGTCCTCGGTTTGTTGGCTACCGCCGTTTTTCTGCTGACGGTTCTGCAGAAGGTTTTCACGGGAGACCTCTGCGAAGAAGGCAAGGCCTTTCCCGATTTGTCCACAAGTGAGAGCGCCACCCTTATTCCTCTGCTCATTCTCGTTTTCTGGGTGGGTATTGCTCCTGCAGGGTGGTTGGAACTGAGTGATTCCGCAGTAGCCCTCTTGGCAAACATGTTTCGTTGATATGGTTGCATTCCTGACAGTGATTATTAGCTACCTCGGCGCCTTTTTTGTGGCCATTCTTCCATCGACCCGACCACAGCTAATTCGTTCGGCTTCCCTGATTACTTCGGTTCTGGGCTTGGCTGCGGCTCTTTGGACGGCGTGGCTGTATGATGCCCCCGATGGTGGTTTCCGCAACGTCGTCGATTATTCTTGGATTCCCACAATAGGTGCGAAATTCACTATCGGCGTTGATGGAATAAGCCTTCCCCTATTGCTGGTTACGGGAGTGGTGGCGGTCGCAGGTGTGCTTATGTCTTGGCGGATACGGGATCGTGTAAATGAATTCTTTGCTTATTTCCTAGCTCTTATCGGCGGTGTTTACGGGGTTTTCCTTTCCATGGATTTGTTCCTGCTTTTCGTTTTCTACGAAATCGCGATCATTCCGAAGTATTTCCTCATCGCGATATGGGGAAGCACCCGCAAGGGCTTTGCCGCGATGAAGTTGGCTCTCTATTCCTTTGGAGGCAGCGCCTTGGTGCTTTTTGGTTTTCTCGCCCTTTATTTTGCCTCGGGACTGGATAGTTTCGACATGGTAAGACTGGCCTCGGAGGCCGAGTTCACATCCGAATTCCAAATAGTCTTTTTTCCTGTGATTTTTGTCGGCTTTGCAATTCTGGCCGGCATGTGGCCTTTTCATACTTGGGCTCCCACCGGGCATGCTGCCGCTCCCGTTGCGGCTTCCATGCTTCTTGCGGGAGTCGTGATGAAGTTGGGTGCCTACGGTTGTCTTAGGGTGGCCGTTGGTCTTTTGCCCGAGGGGGCCCATTGGTGGGCTCCGACTGTTGCTTGGATCGGCGTCGTAAACATTGTTTACGGAGCACTTGTGGCCTTGCGCCAGCGAGACTTCAAGTTCGTCATCGGTTATTCAAGCGTCAGCCATATGGGTTTCATCCTGCTCGGGTTGGCGACTTTGAACCTGACGGGTTTCACGGGAGCTGTTCTGCAAATGTTTTCACATGGAGTTATCGGCGCCCTGTTATTCGCCATTGTCGGAGGCATGGTTTACGAGCGCACTCATACTCGCGAACTTGATGAGATGCACTTGTTGGTCGAACGTATGCCGGGTATAGCCTGGGCTTTTGCCGTGACGGGGCTCGCCTCGATGGGGTTGCCTGGTTTCAGTGGTTTCGTCTCCGAGCTGTTCGTGCTTATCGGTGCCTGGGAACAGGAAAACCTCAGTTGGTGGATAGTTGCTTTCGCAGGGTTTGGCATCATCGCCACTTTTGGTTACACCCTAGTCAAGGTTCACGAGGCTTTCTTCAGCAAACGAGGTTGGCGTCCTGACCTCGAAAAGGAATCGACTGAACCTTACGCTCCCATGACGTTGCCTGAAAAGAGCGCCATCGTCTTGCTTCTCGGAAGTTCCCTCCTCGTTGGCCTTTATCCGCGAATACTGACTCAATGGATTGAGCCTGCCTTGGGTCCAATGATCGAAACCCTTAACGCCGTCGCCAAGTAAGATGGATTACTTGGAATTGCTTGAAGCCACTGCTCCCGACCTTGTCGTCGTGGTCACCTTGTTTACCGTGCTTGGTCTCGACTACGGAATGTTTAGGGATCGGGATGTCCGACGTCGTAATCGTTCCGCAGCTAACCTCTCTACGTTTGGACTGCTGATCGCCTTTGTCATGACCGTCTGGCAATGGCAAAGCGGAGTCAGTCTCAGTATGGGTGAGGGTCAGCTTGTTCTGCATTCCCTAACTCTAGCTTTCAAGGCCCTCCTTCTTGGTCTCGCAGGCGTGGTTGTTCGCTTCGCCTCGGGACATGCCGTAAATGAACATGTCGGCGAATACTATGCGATGCTCCTCCTCGCTACCTTGGGGATGGGTTTTCTAGTGACGACGCAAAACATCCTCATGGCTTTCGTTGCCTTGGAGTTGATCAGCCTCAGTCTCTACGCTCTGACCGCCTTTCGCAAAACCTCTCGGACCTCTGCCGAAGCGGCTATAAAGTACTTTACCTTTGGGGGTCTTTCTTCCGCTTTCCTTCTCTTCGGTTTCAGTTATTTGTATGGTGTCACGAACTCACTCCAGTTCGATGCCTTGATTACTGTCAAGGAGTCTTCTCCCCTTCTTCTCCTTGCCATCCTGTTCATCTTTGTCGGTCTCGGGTTCAAGGTGGCTGTGGTTCCCTTTCACTTGTGGGCGCCCGACGTCTACCAATGTGCTCCCACACCTGTGGCGGGTTGGGTTGCCACCGGTTCCAAGATCGCCAGCGCCTTTTTATTTGTTCGTATCTTGCAACCGGTTGCCGACAATGCCGACTTGCATGCCGTCGCCCTTCCGTCGTTGTCTGCCATTGCTGCGGCGAGCATGCTGATAGGGAACCTCGGAGCCCTCCGCCAAACTAACCTTAAGCGTCTCTTGGCCTATAGCGGAATCGCAAACATGGGTTACCTCTTGGTGGGAGCAATTGCGTTATCGAATAACGGTTTGGCCTCTTCCTTGTTTTACGTCTTGATTTATTCACTGGCTAACCTTGGGGCGTTCGGTGTCGTCGGTGCTCTCACCGACCAACTTGGAAGAGAGGCCCAAATCGATGATTTCAAGGGATGCTGGAGGCGTTCGCCAGGTCTGGCTTGTGCCTTTCTGATCTTCTTTCTTTCTCTTGCGGGGATTCCTCCCCTAGCAGGATTCGTGGGCAAATACTATCTCTTCTTTGCCGCGATTGAGAAGGGTAATCTGCTAGGAGGCGGCATGGGCGACGGTTACTATCTCCTAGTCGGATTTGCCCTTCTGATGAGTGTGGTTTCGCTCTATTATTATGTAAAGGTGCTCAAGGTTTTCCTTGTTTTCGAGGATCAAGCGAACGCTCTTCGTCTCAAGCTCGAATCAGTTCTTGCGTTCTGCATTTTCGCCCTTGCCGGTTCGGTGCTCGCCCTGGGGCTATACCCTGAGCCTTTTATCCAGTTTATTAGGGTCACGCTTCTTGGTTAAGCCAGATTTTTGAGCAAAAAGTGTTTGCGTCTTTAGCCATGACTTTCAGTCTCATAAATACATTTGTTTTAACCCTGACCTTTTCATGACGGATATAACTGTATCAGTGCCTGAAGATTTGCCCGAGGACGAGAAACGCCGCATAATCGAGGGCCAAGTCGAAACCAAGCTTAGCAAGCATGAGGAAGAAGCTCGTTTCAATGATCATCTGCGGGAACTCTACCGGGATGTGAGTAATCATACGGGCAGGAAACTCGAGTCGACCGACGATTTGATTTTTGCTCTAGCCCGTTTTGCCAGTCGGAACCTTAAGGGAAAGTTGATCGGTCAACCCGGAACGATTTACCCTTGGCAAAAGCCAAAACCCTAGGTTTCAGGATTGCGAGTCGCAAGGATGGGAAAAATCCGTTCTTGCCAAGTTTTCTCGCGCGAGGTTTATTTTATGCCTATGAAAAAGCTACGCCTTTCTGTCCGAAGGCTCAGTTGGGTCAGCTTGACCTCACTGTTGCTTGGAATTGTAACGCTTGCCTTTAGTCAATTGGCTACTCAGCCTGAGGCCCCTGCGGGTGACGCCTCTGCCCAAGTTGGTGCCATTCGACAGACGCTGCAAAGACTGGAAGCCAGCATGTCTGATGTCCGCAGTGCTCAAGCGAGTCTTCGGCGAAGAACCGAAACGGATCGTTTGGCCCGTGACATTGCGCAGACCAAGAACGGCCTCTCTGGGTTAGATGCCGCAACTTCAGCACCCTTGGCTCAACGGGTAACACAAATTGAGGGTGAGCTTGTTCGCGTGGAAGGTGAACTGGATATGCGCCAAGGGGAAACGGCACGCACTCTGTCCGGAGTCGAAGGTCGATTCCAAGAGTCGAAGGGGATTTTCAAGGATGCCTTAGAGAACTCCGGAGGCAATGTCGAGGAAGTGCTACCGATTCTGCGCATAGTGGCTCAGAATCTCGGAAAAATTGAAAATGAGTTGCAGGCGGTCGCCCAATTAGTTGATGTTGGTGAGAAGGAGGGTGGTCGTTCGGTTGGGGCTCTTGCCCAGCAGGTTGCAGGGGTTCTCGACGAGATTGCCAAGGCTCGAGTTGCCGACGAGGCTGTCAAGCCCCAGAGTGAAGCTGTTGCGACCGCACCGCCTTCTGTTGGCTCACAAGGTGTTTCTGATGCGGTACGATCAATTCAGGGCGAAACCACGGGTACTCGTTTTGATCCTGCAATTCGTTCGGAAAGTGCAAATGTCGGTGTGGCTCGCCAAGCCGCTAACGAGCGAAACCTGTCAGAAGCTGCAGTAGATCAATTGCGCTCTCAGTTGGCTGCTTCCCGTAATGTTCAGGCAGCCCTTTCTGAGGATACTGAAAAGTTGCAGAGCGATTTGCGGCGCGCCTATCGTGAAATCGTTTCATTGCAGTCGGGTTTAAAGGAGTCGGAGCATTTGGTTAAGGAACTGGAGGAATCCCGCATGGCCTTGCTTAAGGCTCGTGGACAGAACGCTTCTGGCGTAGAGGCTGTAAGTCGCATGGTTTCGCGCCTTGAGTCAGAGCTGAAATCTTCCCGCGACGAGCTTAGTGTCGCCCGTAAATCTCTTCTTTCAGAGCAGGATCGTTCCAATACGATGATCCGTACCCTCTCCACCGAGTTGGAGAGAACTCGTAAGGAACTCGACTCAGCTCGTGCCGCCGCTGCAGTCACTGGTGCTGATGCCGGCCGTCTACTTACGCTTGAACAAGAACTTGATCGTACGAGGAGAGCCCTTGTTGAGGCCAAGGCCACGCAAGTGACGGGAGATCCTGAGGTTTCCAACAAGTTGCGCGATGAATTGCGCAAGGCCTTGACCGAAATTACTCGCCTGCAGGCTGAATTGAACGGGAAGGAAGAACTTGAGGAGCAATTGACCACGATGCGGGAGACGATCAAGCAAATGAGTGAAAGTCCCAGCCGGGCGATCAGTGCCGAATATGTCAACAAGCTCTTGCTGGAATTGAATGCTGCGAAGGTTGCCGTGGACAAGGCCAAGGCCGAAAGTGAAAACCTCAGGGCCCAACTCTCGGGTAAGATAAAGGATCTCCACGGAAATATCGGACAATCTCAAGTTGACTTGGACAAGTCCCGGTTAGACTTGGAGAACGCTCGTGAGATCATGGCCCGGAGGGAGTTCGAGTTTGCCTCGACCATAAAGAAGCTCGAAGATGAATTGCAGGAAACCCAAGTGGCCTTGCAGGAAGCGACGCAAGGTGCCATCCGTAAGGTTCCGGTAGTTGGGGACATGGAGAAAACCTTGTCTGATTCTCAAGCTCGAATCGATGCCCTCACGCGCCGTTTTGATCAGGAACAGGCCAAGGCCGGGGAGTTGGTTTCCGCTCTTCAGCTGGAACTGGAGACAACCAAGCGTCGCCACGAGGCCACCTTGGAAGAACTCTTTGAGAAAGAGAAGCAAATCAAAGGGCAAGAGCATGAGATGCAAAGAAACCGCAAGGAGGCTGCAGGCTTGAAAGCTGAATTGGGTGAAGTGGAAAACATTGCGAACCAACTCCAGCAACTAAACGACATCCTTGACGAGACCAAGAAAACCCAGAACTCCCAAGTCTCCGACGCCGATCGGATTATTTCTTCCCTTCGCGAACAAATTAACGACGCCCAAGTGGAACTGGTGTTTGCTAAGGAGGCTAAGGAAAAGGCGGAGGAAAGTGCCGCTTCACAGGTGGTTGCCTTGGAACATCAACTCGAACAAACCCGTGAGCAATTGGCTGCAACTCAGTCCAACATGTATGACCGCGCGGCAGGTTCGAAGGAACTGATTCAGGACCTCAAGGTAGAATTGGACGAGGCTCGAAAAGAAATTGCTCGACTGAAGACGATGGGGGCCGGCGATTCCGTTGGAGCTCAACAGGCCGTGGGCCAACTGCAGGAAGCATTGGGGACAATCAGGGTGTTGCAGGAAAGTTTGGATCAGGCGGAAGAGGTAAATGCCCAAGTAGATGGTTTGCGGGCCGAATTGGCCAACGCAATGCAGTCGCAACTTACCAACTTGGAAAAGGCGGAACTCGATAAGGAGCGTCTTCGCAAGAAAGTTGCCGACCTCGAGTTGGAAGTGAAGGTTCTTGCCGAGGCAGGGTCTGGTCGAAACGTTAATTACGCCAAGGCCATGGCCGGACTGAGCGAAAAATTGCAAGCCTCGCAAAATCAAGTCGCCCGATTAGAGGCCAAATTGGCTCGGTCCGAGAACTCGGGGGTTGGTACAATATCCGGACTTGAGGAAGAGTTGGAGGCTGCGCGCAATCGCAACAATGAACTTCAGGCACAGATGCAGCAGGCACTTCAGGGCAAGGGCCGTACCCTTGAATTGCTTGAACGGGAATTGGCTTTGGCTAACCAGAAACTGGACGATATGGAGGCTCAGCAAAGTGCGGTAGGGTCTCCCGAGATGGCCAAGCTTGAACGACGACTGATATCCGCCAAGTTGCTGCTGGATGAAATGGCTAAGCAGAGAGGGGAGGGAGATCCTAATGCAAAGTTGGCCGAGCAGTTGAAGATTCAATTGATGGCGGCCGAGTCAAAGGTCGCCGCTTTGGAAGCCGCTTCCAAAGGTTCCGGTCAAGCAAGTCTAGTTGGCAATCTCAATGATTTGAGCCGTCTCGAAGACGATTTGGCGAATGCTCAAAACACGATTTCTGACCTTCAACAGTCTCTCGAGGCAAAGGAATTGGAGCATTCGACTCTTCAGACTCAACTTGCCAAGGCAATCCAAGGCATGGAGGCTTTTAAGCAGGCAGGTCAAGATACGGCGAACTTGCGTACGCAATTGGAGGCATTACGTAGCCAACTTGCTCTTGCAAGCAGTGGTTCCCCCTCTGCTACTAATCCCGGAAAGGATTCTCGAGTTGCGCAACTTAAGGCGGAAATAGAAAGTCTTAAGGCCGAGTTGGAGCTTGCTCGAGAACTGGCCGCTCGCTCAAAGCCAAATGGGGCTTCATCACCTGCCCCGGGCAGGGATTTGCGAGTGACGGAACTCCGGGGGGAAATCGAAAGCCTGAAGGCAGAGTTGGAATTAGCTCGTGAACTGGCTTCTCGACCCGGCCAAACTGATCCTGCCTCGGATAAACTAAGAAATGATCTTGCCGACAAGGTCGGAGAAGTCATGGATCTTACAACCGAACTCAATCAAGTGCGGAAACAACTCAGTGATCTTCAGTCTTTAAAAGTTTTACCACCTGTATCTCCCGACTCTTCGGTTGAGGTGAATGAATTGAAAAACAGTCTTTCTGCTGCACTTGCCCAGCTACAAGCTTCCGATGCGCAAAGAGCTTCGGATAAAAAGAAACTGGACGAATTAACAGAATCGCTGAGTGCATCTCAAGGTTTGCAGAGTGACCTTTTGCGTTTGCAACGGGAATTGGCTGTAGCGAAGGCCGAGTCTTCCGCACCATTGGTTGACCCGGAAGTCGACAGGCTCCGGTCTGAACTTGGCCAAACAAAAGAAGCCCTTCAGCAGAGTGAGTCAA
>CAZWTI010000232.1:0-9974 GCA_964637065.1 uncultured Puniceicoccaceae bacterium | reverse complement strand
ATACCGCGAAGTGCTCGATAAATATCTCGCTGAAAACGAGGACGCCGACCCAGTCGCCCTCGCCGCCGCCCTCGCCCACCTTGAGGCAGGCGGCAAACCCTTCTACCTGAAGGAAACTCCGAGAGGCACTCGCAAAGAACGGAACAAAAGGGAACGGCGGAACGAACGACCCACACGATTCGAAACCGACGGCATCAACATGGAAACCTTTCGTCTCGAAGTAGGCGAGACTCACGGCGCAGGCAAGGGCGACATCGTCGGCGCCCTCGCAAACGAAGCGGGCATCGAACCCAGCAACATGGGCAAGATTCGCCTCTTTCAATACTTCAGCCTCATCGAGTTGCCCTCGGGCATGCCCAAGGAAATCTTTCAATCCATCAAGAACATACACGTACGCGGACGTCGTCTGGAAATCAGCAAGGACAAGGGTCGCCCAAACCACGACGGCGGAAACAAGTCACGACCCTACAACAAGCGCGGCACAAAACCGGAAGGCAAGTTCCGCGGGAAGCCAAACGGCAAGTTCGGCTCAAAATCCTCCCGCCTCCACAAAGGGCCGAGGAACTAGTGGGCTATCTAGCCACCCCGATGCAGTAGAGCGTCTCCCGTCTCTTCGAGCCGTCGCGGTGAGCGACTCGCTGGTACAGGCGATTCCCGCAAAGCACGGGCGAAGCGAAGATTTCGTCGCCCAGCTTGTTTTTCGCCATCAGCTTGAAGGCTTTGGGAGAGGCCTCGAAAACGAAACATTCGCCCGCCTCGTTGGCGGCGTAGAGTCGATTGTCGGCCAAAGTGAGCGAGGCGCTGAACGTACCGCCTAGGCGACCTTTCCAGATTTCCTCTCCCGTGTCGCTCTTCCAGCAGTAAGCAACGCCCGCGTCGGCGATGCCGTAGAGATACCCTCCACGGACTATCATCGACGGGACGTAGACACGGACGTTGTTGCGCCAAGCGACTTTTCCCGAACCGTCGGCCCGCACCGCAGAGACGTGGTTCTTGGGATAGCCGCCGCTAGAATAGACGTGAAGCCCGTCCGTGACGGTAGTAGTGACGCATTCCGTAGTGGCTCCGGGAATCTCCCAAAGCTTCTTCCCCGTCGATGGATCGAGACTCGTCACCAAATCGCACCCTGTCACCACCAGTTGCTCGCGTCCGGCAACCTGCAACACGACGGGCGAAGGGTAATTCGGTTTCTTTGGACGTTTCACCTTCCAGACGATCCTCCCGGAAACACGATCAAGAGCCGCAACCGCTCCGGCCTTCTTATTGTCGGCCGTAACCAAGAGCAATTCCTTGTAGGGCGTGGGTGAGGAGCCGTAGGCTTGGTGAACGACATAGTCGGTCACCTTGGTTTGCCAAAGGATTTTGCCGTCTCGGGAAAGGGCGGTGGCGTGAGCGCCGCCGCCGTTGGCGAAGTTGATGAAGAAGCGTTCGCCGTCGCAGGCGAGCGATCCCGAAGCTTGGGACGCCTTCTTGTTGCGTTTCATGAACCCTCCGCGATGCACCACCGTTTGCCAAAGCCTTTTTCCGCTCGCCCTATCGTAACAAAGAACACTCTGGACTTCCTTTTCCTCGTCCGCGGTGGCGAGCACGACCTGCGTGCCCACGACAATGGGCGTTCCGTGGCCACGACCGGGAACGGGAGCCTTCCAGAGGACGTTTTCGGAATCGCCCCACTTCATCGGCAAACTTTGACCCGCCTGGGCCACACCCGTCTGCTCGGGTCCGCGCCAGCGATGCCAATCGTCGGCTTTGGGGAAGGACTCGCCGAAAACGATGCCCGAAGAAAAGAACGTCAAGAAAGCGAAAGGAAAAACTGTAACTGTGAAATTCATTACCGTGAGTCTTTTGGATGGTTCGAATTGAAAAACGAAAGTTGCATCAAGGAACGGGCGTAAGCAATTCCCTTCCATCCAGAAAGGCGCGCACGTTGTCGAGACAAAGCTGTGACATGGCTCGGCGCGTCTCGTGGGTGGCGCTGGCCTGATGCGGTTGCAGCACGAGCTTGTCCTCCAGTTCGAGAAAGGCTTCCGGCACGTTGGGTTCGTCGGCAAAGACGTCTAGCCCGGCCGCCCCCAGCTTGCCGGAGCGAAGGGCATCGACCAAGGCATCGTCGTCCACGGTCGTGCCGCGACCGACGTTGACCAACACCCCTTCGGGACCCAAGGCATCCAGAACGGCGGCGTTCACGAGGTGTCGAGTGGCCTCCCCGCCGGGCGTGACCACGATCATGAAATCCGACCATGAGGCAAGCTCCTCCGCGGAGGGCAGATACTCATACGAGACGTCGCCCCGACGGTTGCGGTTATGATATCCGACTTGCATGCCGAAGGACTCGCATCGACGCGCGATGCCAGATCCGATTCGCCCCAAGCCGAGGATGCCCAGCCTTTTGCCGTGTACGCGTCGCCCGTACCTCATCGGACCTTCGCTCTTCCAGCGTCCGGCTCTCAGGTAGCGTTCACCATGCGGGATCAGACGCGCAACCGCCAGCATGAGAGCCAGAGCGTAGTCGGCGACCTCCTCGGTCAGGACGTCGGGAGTGTTGGTGAGGGCAATTCCCCGCTCCCGAGCAGCCAGATCATCCACCTTGTCGTAGCCTACGCCGCAAACCGCGATGATGCCGAGCCGCGGCAGCTCGTCCATCATGTCGGCGGAAAAGAAACTCCTCGTCACGGCGGCGCGACAAGTCGAGGCAATGGAAGCAAGAAGAGCGGCGGGATTCTCCGCATCCCAATACCTATGGTTCTCGAAAGAGCCTGCCACCTCCTCCAGAGGATAGCTGTAGAGAGGATTCACGAAGAGAACGTCGGGCTTGCCTTCGGCCATGATTGAAAAAGATTGCGGTCTGGGTTTGTTGAAAGAATCAGAGGGAAAGGATTTTCGCGCTTGTCGGCAAGCGACATCGCCTCGTTTAATCCATGTATGATTGCACCCATTAAGAAAGAACCCCTCAACGTCTTGGGCAAACCGCTGGAGCCATGCTGCAACAGGCTGAGAACCGGCTGGCTGCGAAACGGCGCTTGCGAGACCGACGAAAACGATCATGGACGTCACGTAGTTTGTACCGTGATGACGGACAAGTTCCTGGCCTTCAGCAAGATGGTGGGCAACGACTTGAGTACGCCGCGTCCCGAATACGCTTTCCCCGGCCTGAAGGAAGGCGACTGCTGGTGCCTTTGCGCGGCTCGCTGGAAGGAAGCGTTCGAAGCCGACTTGGCGCCTATGGTAAAACTGGAGTCCTGCGAGCGAAGCGCTCTCGAGGTCATCGACTTGGAAAACCTGAAGGCCTACGCCAAACTTCCCGAATGAAGTCGAGAAGATCGTTTCTGGGCTGTGCCGGAGCCATGGCCGCGGCTCCCGCTATCCTTGCGGAGACGGCGAAAAAATCCTGGCGAATCGCCGTCATCGGCCACACGGGACGAGGCAATTACGGACACGGTCTGGACAAAGTCTGGAATCTCTTGGACGAGGCGAAGATCGTTGCAGTGGCGGACGCCGAATCGGGTGGCTTGGCCAAGGCGAAAGAAAGACTTGGCGTCCAGACAGGCTATGCCGACTATCGAGAAATGCTCGCCAAGACGAAACCCGACGTCGTCGCCGTTTGTCCGCGTCACGTAGCCCAGAGAGTATCCATGATCAAGGCCGCCTGCGAGGCGGGAGCAAAGGGCATTTACGTCGAGAAACCGTTCGCCCGTTCACCGGAGGAGGCGGACCAGATCGCCGAGGCCTGCGTCAAGTCCACTACCAAGCTGGCCGTGGCCCACCGCAATCGATACCATCCCGTAATGCCCGTCCTGAAGAAATTGCTCGGCGACGGACTGGTGGGTGAAGTGCTCGAGTTGCGAGGACGAGGGAAGGAGGACAGGCGCGGCGGCGGCGAAGATCTCTGGGTTCTCGGCACACACGTATTCGACCTGTTCAACGATCTTGCGGGCAAGCCGGGTTCCTGTTCCGCCGAGATGCGACAAGGAGGCAGGTTGGTGAAGGAGGACGACGTCTACGAAGGGAACGAGGGCTTGGGTCCCTTGGCCGGAGACGAGATCCACGCCCGCTGGCGAATGGAGAACGGCTGGACGGCCACTTTCGACAGCATCCGAAATCGCGGGCGAAGGGAAGCCAGCTTTGGTCTGCAGGTCATAGGCAACGAGGGCGTCGTGGACATCCGCGTCGATCGAGAGCCTTTGGCTCACTTCATGGAAGGCTCGCCGTTCGAGCCGGCCAAGGCAGACCGAAAATGGGTTCCCCTTTCAACCGCAGGACTAGGAAAGCCCGAACCTCACGACGTTCGAGGCACAGTTCACAACCACTTGGCGGCGACGCGACAGCTTCTCGACGCCATCGAGCGAAACCGCCATCCCCTGTGCGGCCTCTCCGAAGGCGCAACTACCGTGGAATTCGTGAGTTCCGTGTTCGAATCGCACAGGCACGGCGGAAAAAGCGTATCCATTCCCCTCAAGACGCGAAAAAATCCGCTCGGCCTGCTTGCCTGAAACAGCTTTCCCGGAAGACGACAGGAAACCACGAACAACTCAAGCGCGACGTGAAACACCATCTCTGCACGATCACGATTTTTCTTCTAACCGTATCGATTTCGGCCAAGGAATACGTCGTTCACGAATGGAAGAAAATTCAGCTTACCGACCAATTTTGGGCGGAGGGCGCCTACGCCGCGGACTTCGACAAGGATGGTCACGGAGACGTCGTCTACGGTCCCTACATCTTCTCGGGTCCCACTTTCGAAAAACGCCGCGAATTTAGACCCGCCACGGAGAGTTTCGAACTGAAGAAAGCAGGCGGGGCAAAGCAAACGATACCCGGTTTCAAGGGAGAACTGAGCGGCGGAAACGGCTACTCGGACAACTTCCTGACCTACGTACACGACGTCAACGAGGACGACTGGCCCGACATAATCGCCGTCCCCTGGCCCGGAAAGATCACCTACTGGCACGAAAACCCCAAAGGTGCGGAAGGACACTGGAAACGTCATTTCGCCTTCGACAAGACGGACAACGAGTCCCCCATGCTGACCGACCTCACGGGCGACGGAAAGCCGGAACTAATCTGCAACAGCGAAGGCTACGTCGCATACGCCACGCCAAACTGGAAAAAACCTTCCGAGCCCTGGATCGTCCACCGCATCTCGGCCAAGGGCAAGTGGCAACGTTACACCCATGGCATAGGCCACGGAGACGTAAACGGCGACGGCCGCCCCGACGTTCTTCTCCGGGAAGGTTGGTGGGAGCAACCCGCAAACCTCAAGGGCGATCCGGAGTGGGAGTTCAACCCCTTCGCCTTCGGAACTGGCGGAGCCCAGATGCGTGCCTACGACGTGAACGGCGACGGGCTCAACGACGTCGTAACTTCACTAGCCGCGCACGGTTACGGTCTCGCCTGGTACCAGCAATTCCGCAAAGAAGGCAGAATTACCTTCAAGCCCCGCATCGTCATCAACAGCAAGCCGTCCGACAACCCCTACGGCGTGAAGTTTTCCCAAATCCACGGCTTGGACTTCGCCGACGTCGACGGAGACGGTCTGCTCGACGTGGTAACGGGCAAACGATTCTGGGCGCACGGTCCCAAGGGCGACGTCGAACCCGGCGACCCCGCCGTCCTGTATTGGTTTCAACTGACCAGACCGGAGAAGGGCGAGGCCCACTACGTCCCCCACCTGATCGACGACGATTCAGGGGTCGGCACGCAAGTAGCGGCAATCGACGTAAACGGCGACAAGTTGCTCGACGTGGTGGTCGGGAACAAGAAGGGCGCCTTCGTCCACCTGCACTCCAGCCGCAAGGTTTCCAAGTCAGAATGGGAAAAAGCCCGACCCAAGAAAATTCCCTAGTCCGAACCCATGGGTCGGGAGAATTACCGCAACTTGTCGGGGCACCAATCCCAATGCAAAAAACGAGATCTTCCCACCGTTGGGTCATGAACTTCACCGACTGGTTCCGTTTCACGAGGACGAAAGAAAATCAGCTTCAAATGGAGGAGAAAACTTGGTCCAATCCAGACCGACGGAAGTCAAAGATTCGAAGAAGGTTTCTTCTGACCAAAAAGTGATTCCCGATCTTCCCAAGGAGCCCGTATGGAAGGACGTATCGAATTTCGTCGGTCATCCTGGTACCTCCCTCCAAATCTTCCAAGACATGTTTGTGTATCCATAACTTGTATGGTCCGACACGTTGCTCGTCTACGAAGGAGACGCCATGCTCGACGTACTTGATTTCAGTCAGCCAACTCGTTCGACCCAGCAAGGGCACCCTGACTCGATACTCGATCAATAGGCCGGAAGAGCACTTGTCCGGCACCTCTCCAATGATCTCGAACTCCATGTCGGGCGGCGTGATGCGCGTGAGGTTCTTAGGATTAGAAACGAAGTCCCAAACATCCGATCGTGAAGCAGGCAGGATTTGTTGTTGTTTGAGAAAATGCATTGGTTCTTTAAAAAACACTTGTACGCGAATGGCAAAACACCAAAGAAAAAGTCCGAGCGATCCTTCAAAGTGAAACCAAGACGAAGGAATCAAGAGCTCGAAGATTAAATTGAGAGACACCCCTTTCCTCGATGCAGAATACCGATACCATTTTTGAAATTGTGGAGCCAACCTTGTCCGATGAACCCGTCAAACCCCGAATCCTGGACCTGCCCGACGCCTTGGTGAGTTACTACCCAAATCTCTTTTCCGAGGAGGAGAACGATGAGCTGCTGGAGAATTTGATCGTCAACGTCGAGTGGAAGCAGAATCGAATCAAGATCTTCGGACGTGAAAGCCCAGTGCCCAGGCTTGAGGCTTGGTACGGCGACGAGGGGAAATCATACACCTACTCCGGCATCACCATGCACCCGAAGCCATGGACGCCTGTGCTTCTCTCCATAAAGGAACGCGCCGAATCCAGCACGGGAGCAACCTTCAACTCGGTGCTTGTCAACTTCTACCGTGACGGCGCCGACCGCGTCGCATGGCACAGCGACGACGAAAAGGAACTGGGCCGAAATCCCGTCATAGCCTCGGTAAGTTTCGGCGCTGAACGAAAGTTCAGGTTGCGCCACAAGGGTTTCGATGAAAACGGTCGACAAGCTGAAATAAATCTGGGAAACGGAAGCCTGTTGCTCATGGGTGGGAAGACTCAAGGCAACTGGAAGCACGAGATTCCCAAAACATCACGAAGCATAGGACCGAGAATAAACCTGACCTTCAGAAAAATTCTCTGAGGACTAAATTTCTCACAAGCAAAGCCTCAAGATGAATGCGTTGAGTTTGAATGTTTCGAAAAAACCCTTACTTATGTAATGATATGAAAATCTCTCAGTTAATCATCTCGTTTTCCTTGATCATAAATCAGGCATTGAACGCATACGATTCCATTTACGAGAAAACCGGCGTAGGCGAAATCGAGGTAAAGAGCATTCCCGATCGAATAGCCTTGGAAGCGTCTTCAGAAGGTAATTACTTTCGCGCGAACAACGGTTTGTTCAGGAGCCTTTTTCGCTTCATTTCCGACAATGAAGTAGAAATGACCGTACCCGTGGAAGCGGAGGTGAGTCCCGGCAGAATGCGCTTCTTCGTAGGCGAGGGAGACAAGGGAAAACTTCTCGACTCGAGAGACGAGATCAAGGTCAGGAGGATGCCGAGGCTCAGGGTGGTCGCCATAGGCATTCGCGGAAGTTACACGGAAGGAAGGTTCCGCAAGCACGAGAACGAACTCTTGAAATGGCTCAAGCGTAACAAGAAGTACGAACAAGTCGCTCCGGCCTACGCCGTTTATTGGCACGGTCCATTCGTTCCTGGTTTTTTCAAGCGTTCGGAAGTGCACCTGCCGATTACAAAAAAGAAAAAGTCCCCCAAGAAAAATAATCCTCAAGAACCTAAGTCCAAATGAAAATACCCGCTCTCGTCGTCACCATGATCCTCTCGGCCGACCTTTCGGGAAAACACGTTTACGATCACGCACTCGTCGACATCGACGGACGGGAAACCTCCCTAAAGAAACACGAGGGAAAGGTTCTGCTCATCGTGAACGTCGCATCGCGATGCGGATTTACCGGTCAATACGAGGGACTGGAAAAGCTTTACAAGGAATACAAGTCCGGAGGTCTCGTGGTTTGCGGGTTCCCCTGCAATCAATTCGGTCGTCAGGAACCCGGAACGGAAAAGGAAATCAAGAAATTCTGCTCGGAAAAATTCGGGGTGACTTTCCCCATGTATGCAAAGATCGAGGTAAAGGGCTCGGGCATGCATCCCCTTTACGCAAGTCTGACGGGAAAGGCTTCGGCGACCAAGGGAGGCATCAAGTGGAACTTCACCAAAATCCTTGTGGACCGCGTGGGCAAGCCGATCGTGCGCTTCGGTTCTCTTACCTCGCCCTCGTCGAGAAAGCTTCGCGCAGCCGTTGAGCAGGCGCTGAAGAAATAAGTTTCGTGAAACTCGTCCGCATATCCCATGCGATCGCCCCCATCTGGTTTTTTTGTCTGACCGGCTGCGTGAAGGTCGAGTGGCGCGGTGGGATGACGCCGTCCTTCAATTGGCAAGGCATGCGCGACGACGGAAGGTTCGTCGACCGCAACGGCAGCGAAACGGGAAAATTTCGACTGACTGCGAATTCGACTGCTTCCGACTGGTTCGACTTCCGCGGACCAACCAGACGCGGCATAGCTCCCGCACAAGGCGTGACGCTAGACTGGAACGGGATTCCTGTTCCGACATGGCGAAAAC
Source organism: uncultured Puniceicoccaceae bacterium (assembly GCA_964637065.1). GTDB lineage: Bacteria > Verrucomicrobiota > Verrucomicrobiia > Opitutales > Seribacteraceae. Next base: position 1,260 of record CAZWTI010000232.1, on the reverse strand, counting down.
CCATCGGCCGGGGACATTCCTCCATAATCGTTGCAGGAAACCGCCTGTACACGCTTGAGCAAGATGGAGAATTCGAGGTTCTGGCCTGCCGCTCTCTGATCGACGGTTCGATCATTTGGAACCACCGGACCAAGGCTCGCTGGAACGACTCCATGGGCGGCACCGGCCCCCGAAGCACCCCTATTTTCTCGAGCGGGAGTATTTTCGCGCTGTCGTCGAATGGGAAACTGACCTGCCTCGCCGCGACCACGGGAAAACCCAAATGGGAACAAGCCGTCCTGGATTCGCAATACGAATATCCTCACTGGGGAATCGCCAGCTCCCCATTGTCCATCGGCGACCTGATCGTCGCGTCTCCGGGGGGCGAGAACGGCGCCGTCAAGGCATATGACGCCGAGACGGGCGAACCGCGCTGGACTTCCGAATTGACGGGAGCGGGCGTCTATCTGTCTCCCGCTACGCTCGACCTGCTTGGCGAAAAACATCTCGTGGCGGCAGTGGAGGGAAAACTGGCGGGAATCGACCCCGCCACGGGCAAGACCCTTTGGGAACACCCTTGGAAAATATTCATGATCAACGCCCTGATTACCCAACCCCTCGAACTCTCCGACGACGTCTTCCTCCTTTCGGCGGGCTACGGCAAGGGAGCCGAAGCCGTCCGTCTGAGGAAGACCTCGATGGGTTTCGTTACGGAAAACGTCTGGAAATCGAAGAACCTGAAGACCAAGTTCTCCAGTCCGGTCCTGAAGGACGGTTATCTCTACGGCCTAAGCGAGAGTTCCCTCACCTGCCTCGACGCAAGCACGGGAGAACTCAAGTGGCGTGGCAAAAAATATGGGTATGGCCGCATCCTTTTGGCGGGGGACAAGTTGCTGATCCTCGGAAACACGGGAAAGCTCAGCATCGTCGAGGCCGATCCCGACGCCTTCGAGGAAATCGCATCCCATCAGGTCCTGAGCAAGGAACGCTGCTGGAACGGACCCGCCTTGGTCGGGGGCTACCTATTCGTCCGCAACGGCAGCGAAATCACCTGCTACGATTTTGCCAAGCGCTAGTTCTAGCGAGCCACGGGCAGCTCATCCCAGCTGGTCGTGTAGCGAGAGGTGCGGCTTTCGCGTCTCATGCTCCATGAACGCTTGACGCCCTGGGCGGCAAGAAAACCGGCGTCGCGACCGTAGGTGGCGACCACTTCCTCCATGGCTCGAACGAACCTGCGGCGACTCTCGTCTCCGTGTTCCTCGAAAAGCAGTGCCTGCCTTC
>CAZWTI010000231.1:0-2792 GCA_964637065.1 uncultured Puniceicoccaceae bacterium | reverse complement strand
CCCGGGACGACGAATCTATTTCCGAACCTTCGCCAGGAACGCGGCGGGCGAGACCTACGGGGTCCGCAAGCGCGTGAACCTGCCCGATCCGCCCGCGACGCCGCAACCCTGGTGGAACGCGGTCGAGGAAGCCGCCGCCGGTTGGCGTCACTCGCCCTGGTTCGGAGCCTTCCTCCCCTACTCTTCCGGCTGGCTGTACCATGCCGACCTCGGTTGGCTCTACGCCCAACCCGACGGGACCGACGGACTCTGGCTCTGGATGGAGGGCAAGGGCTGGTTGTGGACGACCCCCGGCGCCTACCCGTACCTGTTCCGCCACGAGGGTTCCGTCTGGCTCTACTTCCTCGAGCGGAAGGACGGTCGGGTTCGCTTCTACAACCACGCCACGGGCGGCGTGGAATAATCCCCTCGGGTTTCTCCGCAGACTTGGGGAAGTTACCAACTCCCATCCGATAAATCGGTAATATGAGTAATTGTCGTCATATAAAGTGTATTTGCGCAAATGAACTAAATGGTGTACTTTAAGGAATGATGATTGTGACTTCGAGGTTAGGATTTCTTGTACGAGGCTTCCTGCTGATTGCCACAGGAGCGCTGCCATTGACCTGTATCGGTTCACCCACCAAATTCACGGACAAGAATGGCCGAAGTTTCGCGGGCAGCTTCATTCAAGTCGTTAATGATGGAGGTGTGCGGAAGGCCAAGATCCGGAGGATGAACGACGATCGTATATTTCTGGTTCCCTTGATGGTGTTGGCCAAGGAGTCTCTGGAATACGTCGAAAGAAAATCAGCGACATTGATCACTTCACTGGAGATTCGTCGCAAAGCAGTGGCGAATCTTCCCAAACATCCACCTTGGTTGATGAGGGGCATGAATTGGCTATGTACCAACCAGCACAAGGACGGCACTTGGGGACTGGCGGGAACATCAGTCATGAACTCTCGAACCGGGAGAGTGACTTCAGGCCGCAGATACTCAGCAAGCAGCGGTGATGCAGGTACCACCGCCGTCGCTGTAATGGCATTGACCAACTATCTCTCGACCGGCAAAAGCCTTGCCGCTCAACTTGCCCTGGACAAAGCCGTGAACAAGCTTCTGGATTGGGTAAACAAAGGAAAGCTGACGAAGGAGGCGGTTTCCCGAAGCGTTTCGGGACGTTACGCCACCCCCAAAGCGTCCACGCTCGTCGAACGCAAATTGGGACCATCCGTAAATACGGCCCTCGTCGCCCAAGCCCTGGCCAAGTTGTCTCTGGAATTGCCGGCTGACGACCGACGCAAGGCGAAGATCTTGAAGGCTCTCGACATTTGCCTCCGAGAACTGAAGGAAAGCCATGATCATTATCTTAGGCCCACTGCCGGATGGGCCAACGTCCTGCAAACGGCGTCATGTCTGGTCGCTTGGGAATACGGGAAATTGTGCGGACGTCGGGCGGACGACCGCAAGCTCGACGAACTCAGGTCTCACCTTGCCGGAATATTCAACGAGGGCGCGAACTCCTTCGACCTGACTCGATCCGCAGGAATCAACCTCTATTCCTTCGCCTCCGCAATCAGGGCGAACGCAACCACTGCCGCGCTTGCATCGACCGTCGTCCCCAAGGAGGTTGCAAGGCAAGCGAGGATGGACGGCAAGACCGAATCCTACGGAGACTCATACAATGAATTTTCGAACGCCGCCCCGAATCCCTCCGCATCCGACCAAATCGACTACTTGTCGGATCCGATTTTCAAGCATCTTGTCAAGAGCATGGATACGGACAAGGCCCTGGATCTCTCAATAGCTTACCGAAAGAACGAAAAGCTCATCGATCGATTGGGTTCCGACAATGCGCTCCTGCGGGGATACGGCAACAACGGGGGTGAAGAATATCTTAGCTTTTACCTGATTGGACAAGCTCTTCAACTAATGCAGGTCGACGTCTGGAAACAATGGCGAGAAAAAGTCGTGGGCATCGTCAAATCGGAGCAAAACCGGGACGGCAGTTGGATCGGCAAGCACTGCATCACGGACTCTTCCTTTTGCACGGCAGCAGTAATCCTCTCCGTCTTGGCCGATCGAGAAAGCGTCCACCTGCGGTCAATCCTCGGATCAGCAGACAAAAAGCCTGTCTCGTCAGGCATGGTTAGAAAATGAAACTTGGTACCTGACTCGCGGATTCGCGGATTCGGGTCAGGATTTCCCTCGCCACCCTGGAAGAACAACGCATTTCTTGCCTCGACTTGCTCTTGACCGACGTCAGCGGCGAGAACTTCCCTCCGACCGTTCCGAATGATCCAACCAACTGCCGAGTGCCAGCCCTCCATCGGCGGGCGAGTTTCGCTTTTCCCTTGTGACCGAGAGGCTTCCGGACAGGATAAGGAAAGCTGACTTCCATTTCCCTCCCGCCTTGATTTTCCGTTGAAGATTCCTTCCATAGCCACGCTCCCCACCCTTGCGACAGGGTGGCTCTCTTTGTTTCTCGCGTTGCAAAGCGCCTTCGGAGGAAACGACTTCGGGGTCGATTCCGACGAGGACGGGACAAGCGACGCCGAGGAAGTCGCAATCGGCAGCGACCCGGAGGACAACGCCTCCTTCCCCGTCCTCATCTCGGGAACCGTTGCTTACGACGGCGACGCCACCGGACAGGTACGCGTCTTCGCGACGACGGGTTTCGGCGGCGTGGTCGTCGTCGATATGAACGACTCCTATGGAGACGGCTGGAACGGGGCCGAGTTGACCATCTTCGACGATGCCAACGCCACAGTCTTCGAGGGAACTCTTCCCGAAGGACGCGAGGCCTCGACAAC
>CAZWTI010000230.1:0-11890 GCA_964637065.1 uncultured Puniceicoccaceae bacterium | reverse complement strand
CGAGGCATTGCAAGAACGCCTGCACGATATTTCCGAGAAAACCAATCTCCGCACGTCTTTTCTTGGTGATTCCATGCCATCGTGGAAGGTGCATCCCGTGGTATCCTACGTCTCGAACCTAAGACCGCAGACGACTTCTTACACGCCCTATCAACCCGAGCGGAGCCAAGGCACCTTGATGACGCACTGGATTTATCAATGCGTGATGAGCTGCCTGACCGGCTTCGAGGCCATCAATTCCTCCCTTTACGACCGGTCAATGGCTCTTTTCGAGGCCATCTGCTGCTCTATCCGGATGAAGCGTGGAGCCAAGACGGCGCTGGTTGCCGAAACGCTATTCCCGGGAGATCTGGAAGTGCTACGCACTCTCGTTGCAGAAACTGAAATCAAGCTCATCTTCGCACCTATAAATGCAAGTTCCGGAAGGCTAGACCTCAATGTCGTTCGCGAAAAGGTACAATCTCTTCGTGACGACCTTGCCTGCATCGCATTCCCGCAAGTGAACGCCCTCGGCTTGATCGAGGAAGTAGACGAGCTTACTGATATTGCCGCAAAAGCCGGTGCGAAATCCGTGGCATGCATTGATCCCATGCTACTTGCAACTGGTGGTTTGAAACCGCCTTCCGAGTTTGGGGAGGAGGGAGCAGACCTGATTGCCGGAGAGGCCCAGCACCTAGCGATTCGCCCAAACTTCGGGGGTCCCGGCCTCGGCTTGTTCGGCGTTAGACACAATGAAAAGAAACGTAATGACGTACGGTCCACCCCAGGACGCTTCGTGGGCAAGGCAAAGGATCTGGAAGGTCGCGAATGCCTCGTAATGGTACTCTCGACGCGAGAACAGCACATCCGCAAGGAACGAGCCACCTCCAACGTCTGTTCGAATCAAGCCTTCCTCGCCACTCTCGCCGGTGTGGCAACGCTTGCCAAAGGTGAAAGCGGTATGAAGGCTGCATTAGCCGAAGCTCGCAAGGCTTGCCTCGAAACCCTACCCCAACTGCTTGCCCGCAAGGGAGTGGACCTCGCCTTTCCGGACAGCCCCTTCTTCAATGAAATCGTGCTCCGGCTCGACAAATCCACAGCCGAAGTAATTTCAAGAGGGATAGAGCAAGACCTTCACGCGGGCGTCGACGTCTCCGACCGTCTGCAGGGAGTCGTTGAGCAAAACCTGTTGAAAATTTCCTTCAGTGACCTTGCCGATGAAACGGACCTGAAAAAGCTGGTGGCATTCTTCGAGGATCTTTTCCCCTCTTCGAAAGAAGCTAGCCCCTCCAATACATTGCCGGAGCTTTCAGCCAAACACCTTCGCAAGGGTGTTGTCGCCTTGCCGGGAATTGAAGAGAACGACATTCGCGCTTACTACCGCAAGCTCGCAGAACTGAACGTAAGTCCTGACGATGCCTGTTACCCGCTCGGTTCCTGTACCATGAAATACAATCCTCTGGTGAATGACTGGGCTGCCTCTCTACCGGGTTTTGCCGAGGCTCATCCGCAGGCCCCAGAAAGAGATGTGCAGGGGCCGCTCGAGGTTCTTTACGATATTCAGGAATGGTTCGCGAAAATAACCGGCTTGCCCGCAGTCACCACCCAGCCCGTGGCCGGAGCACAAGGAGAGCTCGTGGGAATAAAGCTGTTTCAGGCCTACCATCGCGGCAGAGGAGAAGCTCACCGCGACATCGTGTTCATACCGAAGTCCGCCCACGGGACCAACTTCGCCACTGCCGTGATGGCTGGATTCTCTCCCTCGGGCGGCATCGTTCAACTCGAGGCTCTCCCAGATGGGCGCATCGATCCGGCCGACTTCGACGCAAAGCTGGCCGCTCATGGCAATCGCCTTTGCGGAGTCATGATAACCAACCCCAACACCTCCGGGGTATTGGAGACGGAATTCAAATCCATCGCCGACAAGGTCCATTCGGCAGGAGGCCTAGTATACATGGACGGGGCCAACATGAACGCCATCGCATGCCGAGTAGACCTGGGTTACCTCGGAGTTGACGCCGTTCACAACAACCTCCACAAGACTTGGACCATCCCTCATGGCGGTGGTGGCCCGGGCGATGCCATAGTTGCGGTTTCAGAACCATTGGCCGATTATCTTCCGGGATCGCAAGTCGTCAGAGGGGAAGATGGATTGTTGCATTTGGAGCGACCGAAAAAATCCATCGGTTCCTTTCACCGCAATCACGGCAATTTCGGACATAAGGTAAGGGCCCTCTCCTATCTTCTGCGCCTCGGTCGCGAAGGGGTTCCTCGAATGTCCGCCTTGGCCGTGCTCGCATCCCGCTATCTTTTCGAGAAACTACGAAAGGTTTATCCAACCCTCCCGATTGGGGCAGGCAAGGTTTCGCGAATGCATGAATTCATTCTCACCCTTGAGGAGGAAGAATTCTCCATCCTAGAGGCGGCCGGCATCCCCAAGGCCCAAGCCATTCCCCAAGCAGGCAAGTTGTTTCTCGACTTCGGTTTCCACGCTCCGACAGTGGCTTTCCCGGAGGTCTACGGTCTCATGATCGAACCAACTGAAAGTTATACAAAAAACGAACTGGATCGTTTTGCGGATGCAGTCCTAGCCATTCACGAAATCATTCGAGAATGTCCTGAGGCTCTGGCATCTGCACCCCACTTCACTCCCATCGATCGAGTGGATGAGGTGACGGCCAACCGAAAGGTCGTTCTATGGGAAAAACTCGATTCCCTACCCTCCATCCCCGCCAACCGGATTCCCCCATCCGAATTACTCGAACTGCCGATCCCGGAAATCAAGCAACGCATTCTAAGGGTGGCAAAACAAGAAGGATAAGGTTGACCCTTTTCAACTCCGCTACATGCTTATTGCCTTTCCCCATGAGCAAAGAAGATCAAGAGCAAAAGCTAGTGTCCAAAGGAGGCATTATTACGGACGGTGTCCTGGCAGTGTGTTTTTTCCTTTTCATGCGTTGGGTACTGAAACCTCACGTACCCTCCGTCGATGACGATTCAATCGCACTAGTGGCCTCTTTCACTTCCCTGTGCCTGACTTTGGTATTCTGGCTGGCAGCGAGCATGCTGCGAGTGACTTGGGTTGACTGGCACCGCCGTAAGGACGGGAGTTAAGACGCTCCGAGATCAGGTGTTCCGACGAGGAGCACCGTTTTGGGCAATATAAGATTCCATACGAGGAATCATCGAACCCATCGGAGCAGCCAATATTAGAGTACCTTCACTGACTGTTTCCTCCTTTCGGACAGAACCCTCCCGGCGCAAACGAGCCACCAAGTCATAACGATCATGTGGCACGAGGTATTCTCGTTCCTTGCAACCTTGTCCCAACAATTCGTCAAACACATTCAAAAGGGCTTCCAAACCCTCTCCGGTAAAGGCACTGACGAAAACTCCCGAGGCATCCTGAAAACGAGCCTTGACTTGCTGCATTTCATCCTCGAGCAAATCGGTCTTGTTGAAGACGGTCACGACTTTATGATCAGTCGCACCCAATTCCTTAAGCACTTCAAGAGTCGTTTCCATTTGTTCCGCCATCTCGCCCGAGGAAAGATCCACGACATGGATTATGAAGTCCGCCGCCGAGACTTCTTCGAGAGTCGCCTTGAAGGCATCCACCAGTCGGTGTGGCAGGTTGCGAACGAAACCCACGGTATCAGTCAGCACGAGAATCCGACCTGACGGCAAGCTCACCTTGCGACTGGTCGGATCCAAGGTCGCGAAAAGCTTGTCTGCCACATGCACGTCCGAACCCGTCAACTTGTTGAGGAGCGTGGATTTCCCGGCGTTGGTATAGCCAACGATGGAAGCAGTGGGAACGGGTACGCGATTGCGACGCTTTCTGCTCACCTCACGGTGGCGGATGACTTGCCCAAGTTCACGCTTTGTGGCGGCGATCTTGTCCCGAACCATACGCTGGTCCAACTCGATCTGGGCTTCACCTTCCCCACGCTGGGTCACGCCACCTCCACCTCGTTGACGTCCGAGGTGCGTCCATGCCCTACGCAATCGGGGCAAATTGTATTCAAGCCGCGCCAACTCTACCTGTAGAACGGCCTCGCGAGTTCGAGCTCTCTCGGCAAAGACGTCGAGGATGACCTCATGGCGATCGATGACCAAGACCTCACTGGCCTCCTCCCAGTTTCGTTGCTGCCCAGGAGTCAACTCGTTGTCGAAGACAATAGCATCGCATTGTCGGGCTTGGGCCAACCCAATGATTTCGTTCATTTTTCCTTTTCCCAACAGATAGGTCGGAAAGGTTTTGCGAGCACGGGCGAGGGTGGAGCCAAGAACCTCAATGCCAAGGTTCCGGACTAGTTCCCCAAGCTCATCCAAGAGAGAAGCAGCCCTTTTCTCCTCGTCCTTGCGACGGACTACGGAAACCAAATACGCCCGCTCCACTCGCCGCGGCTTTTCCCTAACCTCAAACACTTAGTTTCAAGTCACTTCTAATAACTTCGCTCGAGCAAAGCAAAGAGTGAGGGAATGACGAAGTAAATGGCTCTGCTAGGGAACAGTCGTGTTGGAGAATAGAAATGATGAGTTTTCTTGCTATCAACCTTGTACCGCAGCTTGTGCCGCCGCGAGACGAGCCGTTGGAACACGAAAGGGAGAACAACTGACGTAATTCAAACCCAGCTTGTGGCAGAACTTGACGCTGTCGGGATCACCACCGTGTTCGCCACAGATACCAAGCTTGATGCCGCGACGGGTTTTTCTACCTTTTTTCACGGCGATTTCCATAAGCTGCCCGACACCGGATTGGTCCACGCTGGCAAAAGGATTTTTACCAAGTATATCGAGTTCAGCGTAATTTGGAAGGAAGCTGCCCGAATCATCGCGACTCATTCCGAGAGCCGTCTGGGTAAGGTCATTGGTTCCAAAACTGAAGAACTGGGCAGTCTTTGCGATTTGATCCGCAGTCAATGCGGCCCTGGGAATTTCGATCATAGTACCGACAAGGTATTTTACCTTGGAACCCTTGGCGGCAAATACTTCCTTGGCGACTCGATGGATCACCTCGACCTGCAATTCAAGTTCCTCAGGGAAACCAACAAGCGGAACCATAATCTCGGGGTTCACGTCGATCCCCTTGGACTTTACTTGAACAGCAGCCTCGAAGATGGCCCGCGCTTGCATCTCTGTAACCTCGGGATAAGAAATCCCCAAACGACACCCCCGATGACCTAGCATCGGGTTGAATTCGTGGAGGTCTTCCACGCGCCGCTTGATCGAAGCCAAGCTAACCCCTAGCTTCTTTGCAAGGTCGCGCTGCGCGGTCAAATCATGCGGCAGGAATTCGTGCAGAGGCGGATCAAGCAAACGTATGGTGGCAGGAAGACCGTTGAGAGCTTTGAAAATCCCTGAGAAATCTCGGCGTTGGTATGGCAAGAGCTTCTTGAGGGCTTTTCGACGAGCATCTTCTTCCTCGGCAAGAATCATTTCCCGCATGGCGTCAATTCTGTTGCCCTCGAAAAACATATGCTCCGTACGACAAAGACCGATGCCGTTGGCTCCAAACGCAATGGCATTGGCGACTTGAGAAGGCGAATCCGCATTGGTGCGAACTCCTAGCTTGGTCGCCTTTTCACACCAACCCATCAGCTTGGCGAAATTCTGATAGTTTGGACTTTTCTTTGGATTCAACTTCTTTTCAACCAGGACTTGAATAATCTCGGATGGAGCTGTCTTCAACTCACCTTCAAAAACTTCACCGGAAGTCCCGTTGATGGAAAGATAGTCGCCCTCCTTGTAGGTCTTGCCGGCTACCTTGACCGAACGAGACTTGTAATCGACTTCCAAGTCGTCCGCGCCACACACACAAACCTTACCCATTTGACGAGCGACCAAGGCAGCGTGAGAGGAGACGCCTCCCCGTGCAGTCAAGATTCCGACCGCTGCGATCATGCCACGCAAGTCCTCGGGCGAGGTTTCAACTCGAGTAAGCAAGACTGGGCCCTGCTTAGCCGCAACAACGGCACGGTCGGCATTGAGATAAATGCGTCCGGAGGCCGCTCCGGGTCCAGCAGGCAAACCCTTGCATAGAGAAAGGGCTTTCTTCTCCGCCACGGCATCAAAGACGGGCGCAAGAACTTGATCCAGTTGGTCTGCGGGTACACGAGTTATGGCCGTCTTCCAATCGATGAGCCTCTCCTTGACCATTTCCGTGGCGATGCGAACGGCTGCTAGACCTGTACGCTTCCCATTTCTGGTCTGGAGCATGTAAAGCTTCTCGTCCTCGATCGTGAACTCAAAGTCCTGCATGTCGGTAAAATGCTTCTCCAGTTTCTTCTGGACAGCGACCAAGCCCTTATGGGCTTTCGGCAAAACTCGCTTGAGCTGAGCCACCGGGCGGGGAGTTCGCACGCCAGCCACGACGTCCTCGCCTTGGGCATCGATAAGGAATTCGCCATAGAGAACCTTTTCGCCCGTCGCGGGATCTCGTGTAAAACCGACCCCTGAACCGGACTTCTTTCCAGTATTCCCAAAGACCATGGCCTGAACGTTAACGGCAGTTCCCCACTCGGCGGGAATACCGTATTTGCGGCGATAAACAATCGCCCTATCATTCATCCATGACCCAAAGACGGATCCGACTGATCCCCAGAGCTGCTCCCATGGACATGTTGGGAAGTCACTACCGGCACGCTCCTGAACCAAGGTCTTGAAGCGGGAAACAAGTTCCTGCATGTGCTTGGCATTCAGCCGCTTGTCGTCTATTTCTCCAGTTTCCTTGGGGAATAATTCCTTCTTGAAGCCATCGATAACAGACTCGAAGGGATCGTGATCCTCAGTCGGAAGTTTCTGCACTCCCATGACGACGTCTCCGTACATTTGAATGAAGCGGCGGTAACAATCGTAGGCGAAACGTCGGTTGCCGGAAGTGGATGCCAGAGCCTCAACGGTCTCGTCGTTCAAGCCGAGGTTCAAGATGGTGTCCATCATGCCGGGCATTGAATCGCGCGCACCGGAACGAACGGAAAGCAACAGGGGGTTCTTAAGATCACCAAGTTTTTTCCCGAGTTGCCTTTCCATCAAGGCCACCGATTGTCTCACCTGCTTCTCGAGCACTTCCGGATAAGTCTGCTTGTTGTCGTAAAAATAAGTACAGACATCGGTCGTAATGGTAAAGCCGGGAGGAACGGGCAGGCCTATTCTCGCCATCTCGGCAAGGTTGGCACCCTTGCCTCCCAAGAGAGCACGCATCACAGCGTCTCCATCAGTTTTCTTTCCGAAGTCGTAAACATACTTCGGGGCTTTAGACTTGTTTTTAACTTTCTTTTTTTTCTTTTTGGCCATGATTGAAATTAGTTTGAAAAAGCGTTAGTAAAAATCCTATACATTCTTAAATGTGGGTGATGAGGCAAAATTCGAGGCGGAAATAAAGACTCGCCAAAATGGCGTTTTCGGTAGGTCTGTCAACGAGCGACTTCAGTCGATCAATTACATCGCACACTACAAAATAGTTTTGCCAGACCCACCCATTCCGGGGTTTACTGAAAGGCTTTTTGGCATCTAACGCACCTGCTAGATTGTACCAAAACCACAACGATGGCCGAACAAGAACCATCAGAGGAGCAACAAACAAAAAGCTTTGCCGAACGCTTTCGTGAAGAAGGCGTAATGGGTGCATTTAACAAAAAAACGAGCGGGAAGAAGAATCCAAATGAGATGCATTTCCTAGAGCATCTCGAAGATTTGCGCTGGGTCATCTTGAAATGTATTATCGCATTCATTCTGGGATGTGTATCCGTGGCGTTCTTTATTGATGAATCCGTGGATGTCCTGCAAAAACCGCTGGTCTCGGCGGTAGAGGACTTTGGCAAAATCGACATAGATCTCCAAAGCATCGGTCTGGAGCAATATATCGAGCCGATGAAGCAAAAAGAAATCGACCTCGGGATGCTCCGCAACTCCGACGATGCCATCCTCAGGGAGTGGGGGGTGGAAGATCCTCACCATCGAACACGAATCATCACTCATTTCGCTGATGGACAAAACCGTCACCTGCTCCAAGTCATTCGGTCATACTCACCCATCTTCATAGCAATGAAGATATGTTTTCTTGGGGGACTAGGCATTTCCTTACCCTTCATCTTTTACTTTATAGGCGGATTCGTAGTGCCGGGCTTAACTTCCAAGGAGAAAGCCGTTTTGTTTCCTGGTTGCGTGACCGCGTTCCTGCTCTTCATTGCAGGTGCTTCGATGACGTATTTCGTCATCCTGCCCTTCTCCCTCGCATTCACCATCGAGTTCACCTTTGACGTCCTTGGACTGGACACCTACCGCCCCGAAGCCGGGAACTATTACAGCACGGTCATATGGATGACGTTCGCCGTGGGGATAGCCTTTCAGTTTCCACTAATCATTGTACTGCTGACTTGGATCGGAATCCTGTCGGTCGACAAACTAAGAAGAAACCGAAGGTTAGTTTTCGTGATATTAATGATTTCCGCTGCGCTGATAACCCCCGGCGGAGACCCTGTAAGCCTAAGCATTCTGACCATTCCGCTATACGTTCTCTATGAACTCTCCATTTTCTCGGGAAGCTTCATCGAAAGGCACCGCAAAAAAAAGGAATGGGAGGAATGGGACGAGGAGATAGATGGACCGCGACCACCAAAGCCAGATTTCGGCAAGGGCATCAACAAACCTTTGTTGGTGATAATAGTATTAAGCGTCGCAGGTCTGGCCTGGGTTTCATTCAAATACAGGGAAAACTTTTCTGCCTGGATAGAGGATGTTCGCGACTTCGGTAGTTTGGGGAATGACGACGATCAAAATCCTTCGGTATCCGAACCTGCTCCTTCAAACAAGGGGATAGAAGCCGAATCCACTCTGGGGAAAAATGGGCGGGGACTCCAAGTTGGTTCGATCATTCAACTTCGATTGCAACCAATGGGCCAAGGGGATACAAACCGTACTGACGTCAACCAAACTATCGACTACGAGGCACAAGTCCTAGAAATAATTCCTCCAGCCGAAAATAAATGAGAAAAACCCAAGGTTCGCCAAGGATCGACAAGTGGCTCTGGGCCACGAGGTTTTTCAAGACTCGTACTTTGGCGACGGAAGCCTGTCGCTCGAGAAAAGTGAAGGTTTTCGGAAGAAATGCAAAGCCCTCCCGCGAACTAAAGGTAGGGGACATAATAAATTTTAGAAAGGACGGTGTGGAAAGAACCATCGAGGTCCTAGCTACATTGGAAAAACGAGTCGGAGCCAAACTCGTATCGGATTACCTCAAGGACCTTACGCCGGAGGAAGAATACGCCGCCGAACGAAATTATAGAAAATTTATGCCTAGAGTCCGACGCCGTTCGGGTACAGGTCGCCCCACTAAAATGCAACGGCGCGCACTAGAAGAGTTTTTCGGGGATGTGTAGGTCTCGAAAATCAATCCCTCTCCCAAAGCAACGGTAATACCCCGTTTCGGAATTCAGCGTCTAGGCTTTGCCTCTCGATGAGGCTACATGAGGCAGCACGCGATCGGCCAAACGAGAAAACGGCATGCTCTGCAACCAAACTGAACCATGCCCCCTCAGAGTAGCCAAAAACATACCCTCTCCACCGAAGAACATAGATTTAAGGTTTCCAGCTTTCTCGAAGTCGTACTCGATACCCTTAGTGAAAGCTACTAAGCAACCCGTATCCACCCGCAGGGTCTCTCCCTTCAAAACCTTCATCACAACAGTACCACCTGCATGGGCAAAGACCATCCCATCTCCTTTGAGCCTCTGCAGTATAAAACCCTCTCCACCGAAAAAACCCGTGCCTAGCCTCTTCTGGAACGCAATGGACACCTCAGTCCCAAGGGCGGCGCAAAGGAAGGAATCCTTTTGACAAAAGACCTCCTCCTCCAGCTCCGCCATGTTAAGGCAAACAATTTTACCTGGATAAGGAGCAGCAAAAGCAACGAGCTTCTTCTCCGAACTCTCGTTCCGAAAGTGGGTCAGAAAGATGGACTCGCTCGCAAACTTACGCTTCCCGGCATCCATTAGCTTACTGAAAAGCCCTTGGTCCAGTTTGGAACCATCACCCATCTTGGCCTCGAATACGATGCCGCTCTCCATATAATTCAAGACTCCCACCTCAGCAATAACCGTCTCGCCAGAGTCAAGTTGCACCTCCACCAGTTGCAAGTCATCACCAATCAACTTGTAGTCGATATCGTGACAACGCAAAGAACCTTGTGGCGTCGCCAAAGGAACTTTCGCTACTGTCCCCTTTTCCACCCCGGACAGTTGCGAAGGGGAAAGCAAATTCGAATCTATGTCCGATGGAGGGGCTTGAGAAAGCCGTTCAGTTTCAGCATTCTCCGTAAAGGTTTCGCCGCAAGATGTCCAAACAGATGAACCAACTGCCGCAACTTCGGTTTCGCTTGTTATCTCCTCATTTTGATGCATGGCACGAAGCTTTTCTTCGTCCACCGGCCCAGCGGTCTTCCCCTGTGAATCTACATAGTAATACTGCATGACTTTAGAAGAGTGTAGATCTCCATAAACCCCGAAACAATAAAAAAAAAATGACAACATGAAAAACAGTCTTGCCGGCAGAATATTCCTATGACATGGTATGAAGCTGATATGAAGACGCTTTCGTTCATGTTCGCCTGCCTTACCTTGTCCCTCTTTTTCTCGGCTTGCACGAGCTCTGGCCCCGTGTCCATTAACTCGCCTTCAGGGCAGACTGTTATGTTGCATTGGCTTGATCAAGGAAACGACGGGCAAGTTCGTCTTGCTGGTGGCGAGGGCAACGCAACAAACGAATCACCACTCTTCACTGGTCGAGCTATTGAGACTTTCGAACAAAGCCCGACCAAGTCGGTTTCTAGTTGGCGCGAAGGCAAACGTAGCGGCATCACCACCGAATACTATTACAATGGGCGGAAACGCAGTGAAATTTCTTATTATGGTGGGACGCGACATGGCCCCGCACGCGAATACCGCATGACTGGCGGAATTCTGCGAGAGGAAAACTACCGAAAGGGCAACCTCGATGGCTTGAAAAGTGAGTGGTTTCCAAATGGAAACAAAGCCTTCGCCGTGGAATTGAGAAATGCAAAGCCTCACGGTGAATCACTTGAATGGTTTGAAGACGGTCGCCGGAAATCCTCCACTATCTACAGACACGGTCTGCGTGAAGGTCCTTCCTCCGAATGGCATCCGAATGGTCAACCAAAATTTCGGGTCTACTACCAAGATGACAAGATGCATGGACTCCGAACAGTTTGGTATGAAAACGGAAGAAAGCGCATCGTCGCAAGTTTCGTGAGCGACAAGAAGGAAGGCAACGCAAAGGGTTGGTATGCCAACGGGCAACAAGCTTTTGACTACAATTGGCAGAACGACCAAGAACACGGCATTTGCACGGAATGGGATGAAATAGGTAAAAAGACTTCAGAAATTCGCTTTGATACAGGCGACCCAAAACAAGATTTGCTCGCAGGAGAAGCCATTGAAGAAGTGCCGGAACCACAGATCCTGACACCAAAACCTCTGGAGACATCGGCAGTCACTGAAGAACCAACCAACAACGATCCCGGATCCGATAAAAGCCCCGACAACTCTCTCGAGGTTCCTGAAGCTCCTCCCAGCGCACCCCCACTCAAGCCCGACCCCTTCGCTCCACCCGTACCGCCCCCCCCCGCTCCAGTACCCAGTCCAACGCCCGTCCAAGTACCGACACCTGATTCCAACCTCACCACCCCTGATCCTTCTCCTCTATTACCCCCGCTGAAGCCGGAAGACTCACAACCGTCCGAAGCCCCGCCTAATCCTCTACCTCCCACATCTCCGTCACCAGTACCTAGCCCTTACTTCGATCCTTTCTCATCAACTCCCGATCCCCAAAACGAACCTTCTGCCCCAACCATCCCGGAAACACCTCCACCCCCCCCAACCCCACCACCACA
>CAZWTI010000229.1:0-2804 GCA_964637065.1 uncultured Puniceicoccaceae bacterium | reverse complement strand
GCATCCGTACCCGTACCTGACTTTGTCCGGGACGGCCGCTCCCGCTCCCGACCTGTCGTCGTCATGGTTGGTTCCGGTGCCGGAACGCTTAAGCGTTGCAGGAATCCCTTCGAGGCGCCGAAACAGAAGTGATCCTCTTCCGTTCCTTTTGCCTTTTCACCGGTGATGGCATTCCTCCCCGATCGAATCTTTATCCTTTCGCCGGTTTGCGGGTTGATGCCGTCACGTTCCCTTGCGTCGACGATGCGAAAGGCCCCCATCGTGCCCCTGCGCGCCCAGTGGATGGTGTGTCCGCCTTCACAGATCTCCCTTGTCGTCCGAAGAAGGCGATTTAGGATTTCATCCGCTTTCCGCAAGGGAAGTCCCGAGCGTTCGACGACGTAGACGGAGATGCGGCGCCTTACGGACAGGCCTTCGGCTTTGCCCGACCATTGGTCCACCCAGTTCGAACTGTACAAGCCACCTTTTCTCTTTGCAGAACTAGTGGTGGATGAGCGGAAAGTCAGTTTTCGCCTCGCCCCCTTCTTTCCCTTTTTGAATTGAAACCGAAAAGTGCCGAAATGAGGAATCGTCAAGTTGCAGGCCCGAGAATGTTTCTTGTAGTTTTTGGTGACGTCAGAAACGTAATCCCAGAAACCGTCCACCACTTTAGCCACGTCCTCACGGGATGAGCTTGCTTCCCCTGCCACTGCGGCGATGACCTGTGCGCTGGAAACCGATTGTTTTCCGGAACCCGGAGAGGGGAGATTGGCGTCCGGAGTCCGTAGCTTCGGATTCTTGAAGACAGCCAACTCCCCGGATGGCGGTGGAGACGGTTTACTAGGTTCGGATTTTGGTTCGGGTTGTGTTTCCTGCGGCGTTTCGGGAGGTGGGTACGGCGTTTCGGGAGCGTCTTGGGAATCCTCTTCGGGCTGTAGCTCCTCCTCCTCGGAAGAAGGCATTTCCGGTTCTGGTTCAGTCGGCTCTGCAGGCCGAAGATGCGGAGGCAGGGCAGGAAGATCGAAATCTTCCTTTATCTCCATGGTTTCGGGGAATGGAGTGTTGCAGTTTCTGCAAAAGGTAGCGGTCGAGCTAAGTGGAGCCCGGCAGCTTTTGCATACGATTATACCGCTCATGCTTCGAACATGTCTGTTCCGCTTCTCGATTCAAGCAAGGCTTTTTTGGCTCAAGCGCGAGAAACGAAACTCTTTCAGCCCAAGGCTGCGAAGGCGGTTTCGGTTTCCTCTAGCTTGGCTTGAGTCTCGGTGAGTTGGCGGCGGGCGCCTTCTACGACTTCGGCAGGGGCCTTGGCGGTAAAGCTTTCGTTCGAGAGACGGGTTTCGGTGGAGGCGACGATTTTGCGTAGGTTTTGGATTTCTTTCTCTAGACGAGAACGTTCGGCGTCTACGTCGATGCCGGATGTGATGTCTAGGAATGTGGTGCCGAGAGCTGTGACGACCGAGGGTTGACCTGAAGGTGCCTCGGATGCGCGCTCGAGCGATGCTGCGCCGACGAAGAGTAGTAGTTTTGCTTTGTGTTGTTCGATGGTGCCGGCTTTGTCGTCGTCGGTTAAGTAATTGAGGTCGACCTCTTTGTTGGTGGCTAGGTTGCGTTCGGCCTTGAGGGCGCGTAGGGCGGTGACGAGTTCGCGAAGGTTGGCGATCTCGGCACCGGCCTGCTTGTCGAGGGTTGCGCCTTGTTCATCTAGAGCGGAGGCGAGAGTTTCACCTTCGCCGGGATCGATGTACTGGATTGAATCACCGTCTTCACCGGCGTAGCCCATTCTTTGCCAGAGTTCCTCTGTTATGAAGGGAGTTATGGGGTGGAGGAGCAGGAGGGTCTGGCGGAGGCATAGATCCTGTACGGCGAGGCAGGTCTCGCGGAGGGAATCGTCACGGAGCTTGGCCTTGGAGACCTCGACGTACCAGTCGCAGAAGTCGCTCCAGAAAAAGCGGTAAATGGCGTGAAGGACGGCATTGAACTCGTAGGCTTGGTGCTCGCACTCGACTCTGTCGAGGGTTTCCCTCAGTCGGACGAGGATGGCGTGGTCCTCGGCATCGAGCTTTTCGGGTTCGAGGCGGGCGAGGATGGCGTCGAGGGAGGAGTTGTCGCGGGCTTCGCCGGACATGCGGCGAAAGCGGGACACGTTCCAGAGCTTGTTGCAGAAGTTGCGTCCCTGCTCGATGCGGTCCTCGGCGAAGCGGATGTCCTGGCCCTTGGGGGCGATGGACATGATGCCGTGGCGGAGACCGTCGGCCCCGTATTTGGCGATGAGGTCGAGGGGCTCCGGAGAGTTTCCGAGGGACTTCGACATCTTGCGACCTTTGCCGTCGCGTATGATACCGGTGAAGTAGACGTCGCCGAAGGGGATGCGACGCTTGATTTCGTCGTCGTCGAGAACTTCGTCCTTGTCGGCGGGTTCACCCATGAACTCGAGGCCAGCCATTACCATGCGGGCTACCCAGAAGAAGATGATGTCGGGTCCGGTGACGAGAGCGGAGGTGGGGTAGAAGGCGGCGAGGTCCTGATCCTTCATGGCTTGCTCGTCGGGCCAGCCCATGGTGGCGAAAGGCCAAAGCCAGGAGGATGCCCAGGTGTCGAGGACATCCTCGTCCTGCTTGAAGCCGTATCGTTCAAGATTTTCGCCATCCCCTTGAAGTGTCGAACAGTAAAAAATGTCGTAATCACCTTCCGTTTCTTTCACGCCGGGCATTAAGGAATCTTCCCTAACGTCCACTTCACGACCATCGGAAACCCGAAAAATCTTCACTACCGTAGTATCTTGTTCGTCCTTCCAGTTTCCTTCCACATAACTGTCCCAACCC